>PKSZ01000479.1 GCA_002869425.1 Marinilabiliales bacterium | reverse complement strand
GGCTGCTTATGTTGCTTACATCAATTACGTCCAGTTGATTATTAAAGCTACCACATGCCGAACCGCCTCTCAACGTTACGTAAGCCGTATCATTTTCCACTACAACAGGATCACAGCTGGTAATATGCGAAAACTCACTGGTAAAAACGGGTGTTCCAGGGATGCTGATATCGTATACAAGCATTCCGCTTTGTGTGCCAACAAAAATATAGTCATTGTACGGGAAGATTGTTTCTACAATACTGTTCCAGTCAAGGTTGGTTATGTCAATGGTTGTTCCTTCTGCCGGGTTGTTTGGGTTGGCAAGATCAAAAACGTGCATGGTAGATTCCTCAACTGTATACAGGTGCTCTTTGCTAATGATAAATCTTGACATGGAACCGGCAATTCCGGTGGAACTTCCTGAATTGTTAGGAACTACAGTATTTTGATTGGACATGCCAGAAGTTTCTCTGGCAACAGCCATATCGTAAGCCTCGTAGTAATAGAAGTGTGAAACAGTATGTTCTGTTGTTTCATTAATTTCTTCAATTTTCCAGCTTGTTACAACGCCTTTTATCGGCTCAAGCTGAGCAACAGGATAATCTGAATCTGGCGATGGCGTACTGTAGGGGAATATGTTTTCAATTCTTTTAACCTCTGTCGCATTGCCGGGTGAGGAGATGTCCATAACAACAAGATCTACATAACTGTCAACATAGAGATAGTTCCCGAATACAGCTACTTCTGTATTTCCTGGAATGTTAATGAAAGCTACATTTTGAGGTGCAGATGGGTTACTGTTATCTATAATATGAACACCAGCAAGTTGTTCACTGATAAAAATATAGTTGTCTTTAAAATACATTTTACCCGGGTTTTCCAGTTCTATCGGAGATTGCACCTGAACAGCAGATCTTAATTCATCGTAAGACATATACACTGGCACATTGGCTGTATAAATTCTTTCTTCAGTAATTTTATCTTCGCAACCAATTAGCAAGAAAAACAGTCCTATAGAATAGAAAAGAAATTTAATTTTTGAATTATTCATGTTAATTTGATTTGGATTATATTCGTTAATTGTTTCTATAAATAAAAGATGAAACAAATGAAAAAATGGTTGCTATCCGGGTTTTATATTTTTTTTGTATTGGGTTCCTTTATTCCTGAAATTACTTATGCCCAGGAGAAGGAAGATGTTATTTACCTTAAGAATGGTAGTATTTTAAGAGGTAAGCTATTGTCAAAAGACAGTACGCATATTAAAATTGAAACCATAGGAAGAAATGTTTGGGTATTCGAACAGGCAGAAGTTGAGAAAATAACTTCAGAAAATGTTTTCAATGAGAAAAGCAGCTGGTCTGTGAGCAAGAAGGGATATTTCAACAGCGTCGATATGGGTTTGAATATAGGTAAGAATCAAGCGTCGTATTCATTATCAATGATAAATGGCTATTCTCTTGATTGTGGATTAAGAATGGGAGTTTATACCGGTGTTGAAGGTGTGGGTGAAACCATTTTTCCTCTAATGGCCTCGGTTGAATATTCACCATTGAGAAAACGATTCAGCCCCTTTGTAATTCTACAGGGAGGATATAGTTTTCCTGCAAATTATAGAGGAGGAGAGTACGATTATTATTATTCCTACAGTAAATACAAAGGAGGTTTGGCCTTAAGGGGTGGTCTGGGATTACATACCATGTTAGGTGAAAATTTTGCATTTAGCATTAGCGGTGGTTATTTTTATCAGGTTCTAACCCAGGAATACAGCTATTATTCCGGCAAAACTATCTATATATACGAATACAATCGTATATTTCTTAAGCTAGGTTTGTTTTTTAAATAATCTTTCGTTTAGTTTCAGTAAGCTTTAATCTGTTATTCTTATTATCTTTCAGCGTTAAAATAGAAAGAATGAGTGTATATGATAAAGCCATCGATTGGCTTGAAGAATATTTTAGGGAACTAGAGAAATATCCGGTTAAGTCTTTATCAAAACCGGGAGATATTTATAATCAAATACCGCCATTACCACCTGAATCGGGAGAAAACTATGATGCTATTTTTCAGGATGTAAATAAAAAAATTATACCGGGAATAACCCATTGGCAGCATCCTATGTTTATGGCCTATTTTCCTGCAAATTCCAGTGAGCCATCTTTAATGGCAGAAATGATTACTGCAGGAATGGGTGCTCAGTGTATGAAATGGGAAACTTCTCCTGCTGCAGCTGAGCTCGAAGAAAGAATGATGCAATGGCTTAGACAAATGATAGGCTTGCCTGAGGTATTTGAAGGTGTAATACAAGATTCGGCCTCATCTGCAACCCTATGCTCCATATTAACAGCACGTGAGAAATTCAGTAATTATAATATCAATAAATATGGATATTCCGGCATGCCGAAGTATAGGGTTTATTGTTCTGATCAGGCCCATTCGTCAATTGAGAGAGCTGTGAGAATTGCAGGTATAGGTAGTGCAAATCTGGTAAAAGTTGCTGTAAATGATGATTTTTCAATGAATACTTCCAGTCTGGAGGAGCAAATACAGAAGGATCTAAAAGAAGGGCTTATGCCTCTTTGTGTTGTTTCAGCATTGGGAACAACAAGCACAACTGCAGTGGATGATATTAACCGTATTGGAGACCTTTGTGAGAAATATAGAGTGTGGCATCATGTGGATGCAGCTTATTCAGGTTCTGCTCTCATTTTACCGGAATATAAAAATCTTATTCATGGAGTTGAGAAAGCAGATAGCTTTGTTTTCAATCCGCACAAGTGGTTATTTACAAATTTTGATTGTTCAGCATATTTCGTGAAAGACAAACATGCTTTAATCAATACTTTTTCTTTAATTCCGGAGTACTTGAATACGGGAGATCAGGATGTTGTAAATGACTACTCCAATTGGGGTGTGCCATTGGGACGGCGATTCCGGGCATTAAAACTATGGTTTGTAATCAGGCATTTTGGTGTTGAAGGGTTGAAAAATAAATTAAAAGCACATATCGAATTTGCACACAATTTGAAACATGAAATACAAGAGCATAAAGATTTTGAAATTTTAGCACCGGCTTTATTCAATGTTATTTGCTTTAGGTATTTGCCTGCGGGTGTAGATACAAATGAAGAAATAAACAGAATTAACAAATTGCTACTGGAAAAAATAAATCAAAGTGGTAAGCTGTTTTTGTCGCATACTGTTTTAAATGGAAAGTATACAATAAGGATCGTTACAGGGCAGACAAACCTTACCCGGGAGCATGTAGATCAAGCCTGGAGAATTATCTTGCGTGAAGCAGAGGAGTTAACAAGCAGGGTTTGAGAATATTATTTTATAAAATAGTATGGCTGACTTTTTCTTTGCTGGTTGCTCTGATGATTGTTTTTATTCCTTTGAAAACAGGAACGCAGAAGCTTGTTAATAATGTTTCGGCCGATTCAGTGGCGCTGTGTAATATTCTTTTTCCTTCAAAGGCAAAAAAATCCAGGTATACTGTTAAGGTAGGTCGGTATCTGGGAAATAACAAGAACAATTTTTATGGTAATTCAGGAACCAGTAAGCTCCATATTTTTTGGAAGAAATTTTTGGGATCCGGTCAAACAGTTGTTTCCTCCAAAGAAGGTGTGCAAACATGGTTCGGAGCCGGGTGGACAGGTCAGCCATTAATTATTGATGAAAAGGATACCAGTTATTTAATACATGGTGCATTTGATCATAAACTCAGAAAAATAAATGCAGAAACGGGTAAAACCATTTGGACCTATTCTTTTGATGATGTAATCAAAGGCACGGGCTCTGTTTTCCGATCACATAAATTCCTTGATTCGACAGAAGAATTATATATCATTCAGGGAAGTCGTAAAGGTGTAGAGAATAGTTTTTTAAAAAAGAGTATCTATAGCTTACGGGCAATCTCTTTTTTGGAGGGCAAAGAGCTTTGGAGGATGAATAGTAAAAAAACCAACAGTTGGAGCAGGGATGTAGACGCATCAGCTCTTGTATTTGATACCCTCGCTTATATTGGTCTGGAAAATGGAATTTTCAAAGCTTTTTATCCTGATAGCATTGCTGCAATAAACGATTACTTTTCTCGTCCTGTTGAATATTCAGAGCATATGCTTTATGCAAAGTCTGATATTGTAAAACACGGCCGAAATCTGGTAACTGAGTCGTCTCCCTGCAAGCTGGGAAACCATATTTATATTGCTTCCGGTAGCGGACATTTGTATGCTTATAATGTTTTGAAGGATAGCATCGACTGGGATTTATATCTCGGTGCTGATATAGATGGTTCCCCTGTTGTAACATATGATAGTTGCATATTGGTTAGTTTAGAGAAACAATATATCAAAGGCAATGGTGGTGTACTAAAGATTAATCCTTTTGTCGATCCGGAAAATAGTATTGTTTGGTTTTTTCCGGTAAAAAACAAAACATTTGGCAAATGGCAGGGCGGAATTATAGGTTCAGTTGCTGTAACAGATAGTTATTCAGATTCCTTGCATTTAGCTGCATTTTCTACCATTGAAGGTACATGTTACCTTGTTTATCACGATTCAGTAACCCACAAACAAAGCCTTGGCCCTCTTGCCCAAAAAAAGTATTTCAAGCCCAAATTATTCGATACTTATAACACAGGGCCATCCATAAGTACACCTGTTTTTGATTCATCACGATTGGTGGTTGCAGGCTATAGTGGTATTTATATTTTTCAGTGGAATCAAGATCGTAAATTGGAAAAACTGGACTATAAACCAGGTGTT
>PKSZ01000708.1 GCA_002869425.1 Marinilabiliales bacterium | reverse complement strand
AGCAAAGGTGATTATATTTTCAAAGATAAAGACGAAGCTGGAAATGAAATCGTTTCAATCATGTTTGAAATGAAAAATGAAGGTGATGAAACAGCTACAAAAAAGAGGAATGAAGATTTTTTCAAAGAACTGGACAAAGACAGAAACGAAAAAAAATGTGAATATGCAGTTCTTGTTTCATTATTAGAGGCTGACAGTGAGCTGTATAACTCAGGCATCGTGGATGTTTCCCATAAGTTTGGTAAGATGTATGTGATTCGTCCCCAATTCTTCATTCCAATTATCACGCTGCTTAGAAATGCTGCATTAAACTCATTGAAATATAAGGCTGAACTAAGCCTGATAAAAAATCAAAATATTGATATTACCAACTTTGAAGATAAGATGAATGCCTTTAAAGATGGCTTTGCAAGAAATTACGAATTGGCAAGTCGTAAATTTAATACTGCAATTGAAGAAATAGACAAAACCATAAGTCATCTTCAAAAAACAAAGGATGCATTATTGTCTTCGGAAAACAATCTGCGCCTTGCCAATAAAAAAGCAGACGACCTGAGCATAAAAAAGTTAACACGCGGAAACCCAACAATGAAAGCAAAATTTGATGAACTATCGGACAGAAACAAATAATATGCTCTTCCAGAAAGTTTAGTTGTGTAATTTTACATGAATAAAGAAAAAGCGGCTATTACCGGTTAAAAGCTGTATATGGTAAGTTTTGGCAATACACTTAAAAGGATTAGATTTGGGGAGACAAAATCATAAATGAATAACATATTAGTATATACTTTTCTGATATTTTTCACTATTTCAGGTTATTTCACTTTAGCATCGGAAAAGACCGACAGTCTTGAAAACCTTATTCTGAACGCAAATCATGATAGCCTAAAAATTGAGTATTACCTTCAGCTTGGATTTGCAATTGAAGAATCCAACCCACAAAAGTCACTTAGTCTTTATAAAGAAGCTGCCAGTATTGCTAAAAGATATAATAAAACAAAAATGTATGCAAGATGTCTCAACAATTGCGGAATTGTATGCTACCTCACGGGTGATTTGCATAAGGCGGTTAATTTCTTCAATAAAGCATTAATTCCATATTCAGCATTAAATGATTCTTCAGGCATGGCAGATATTTACGGAAACCTGGGAATAATGTATAAAAATTTGGGAGAATATGAGAAATCCATAGACAGTTACTCCTCCTCTATCTATCTCAAAAGAAAAATTCAGGATACACTGGGGGTAATTTATGGATATTCGAACCTGGGAATCGTATTAAAAGAGCAGGGAAAATATAACGAAGCGGCCAAAAATACGCTGGAAGCAATTCATTACCTTGAAAAAACCTCATATACCAAAGAGCTGGCAACTGCTTATCTTAGTTTGGGCATGATATTAATGGAGCAGCTTAATTTCGACAAGGCAATTGGATACTATTTGCAATCGAAGCAACTGTATCAAAAGATTTCAAATAAAAAAGGCCTGTCAGCAGCCTTACTGAATATCGGAGATGTTTATCTTGAAAAGAAGAATTATAAAGAAAGCAGAGAATACTTCAACAAAGCAGCCACCATAAAGGAAGAACTTGAAGATAAAAGAGGACTGGCATATTGCTACAACAACATGGGTATTTCATATAAGGGAGAAAATAAACTAGCGGATGCAGAGAAGTACTATTTACTGGCGCTGAAGTTAAAAAAGGAAACTTCTGATAAAAAAGGAATAGCCACTACCCTGGGTAATCTTGCAGAACTGTCGTTAAAAACAAAAAATTATAAGCAAGCCATCGATTATGCGGGGGAATCGCTCAAAATAAGTACTGATATCGGTGCACTATCAGAAATTAGTTATGCCCACATACATCTATCAGATGCCTATGCCTCATTGAATAACACCTCAAAAGCATATTTTCATTTGCAGGAGTATATTATATTAAAAGATTCTGTTTATAACTTAAAAAGGAACAAACAAATTGAAGAGCTTGAGACCAAATACCAAACCGAAAAAAAGCAACTGGTAATTGACAACCTTGAGAAAGAAAAAGAAATTGACAAACAAAAAATGATTGCTCAGAAGGCTCGTAACAGGCAACAAACATTAATCATTTACGGATTTATAGTTGTTCTTTTTATAATTGTAATTTTTTCAACGCTTTTATACAGGGTGCTTATTCAGAAGAAAAGAGCAAATAAACTGCTTGCTTTACAAAACAAAAAAATACAGGGTCAAAAACAGGAAATTGATGATAGTATACACTATGCCAGGCAAATTCAAAGAGCAGTGTTATCGGAGCTTGAGCACACAATTCCCAATTCAATGGAATATTTTGTTTTGTTTAAACCAAAAGATGTTGTATCGGGGGATTTTTATTGGGGAACCAGAATTAATGAATGGCTAATACTGGCTGCTGCTGACTGTACCGGACACGGAGTACCCGGTGCATTTATGAGTATGCTTGGGGTTTCTTTTTTAAATGAAATTGTCCGAAAAAACGAAGTTACCAAAACATCAGATGTACTTAACCTATTGAGAAATAACATTATTGATGCGTTAAAACAAAAGGAAAAGGCAAGTGATTCATCATCTCTTAGCATTAAAGATGGAATGGACATTAGACTGGTCGTAATTAATACCCAAACGCTTATATGTCAATGGTCAGGTGCAAATAATCCACTGTATATCGTTAGAAAGGGCAAATTATTTGAAGAAATAAAGCCTGAAAAACAGCCAATTGCCATACATGTTAAAATGACGCCATTTACAAACCATGAAACAAAACTGCAGAAAGGCGATATTATTTATCTTATTACAGATGGTTTTCCTGATCAGTTTGGCGGAAAAAAAGGCAAGAAATTCAAATACAAGAAATTCAAGCAACTTCTGATTGACAACTCCGATAAACCCATGGAGGAACAGAAAAATGCGCTTAAAAACTCTTTACATGAGTGGATGTCACATACAAATCCTTATGACGGAAATCCTTTTGAACAAGTTGATGACATCACAATACTGGGCTTAAAAATATAAGCTGTATCTTATTGTATTATAGACTATTATCACTCTGCAAACACTCACATTCTGCATATTCTTTCTTGTCTGTATGTTTTCTCCTTACCCTGCTTTACGCCATCAGCTTGTGCTTTTTTAATGCATCTCTTACATCATCTATCCTAATGGGCTTTTCTATAAAATCATCACAACCCATTATTTTACATTTCGATTTGCTTACGTTATCCGTATTGGCAGAAATTATAACAACAGGGGTTTCAGGAATCCGTTTTTTAATCTTTGATGTTGCTTGAAAACCATCCATTACAGGCATTCTTAAATCCATGAAAATCAAATCAATATTTACATTATCTATTTCGCAATATTTTACGGCTTCCTTACCATTTTCTGCAAAAAGAACATCGCAGTTTAGCTTTAGACTTTCTGATAAGATCGCTTCCAACAGTATCAAATTTGCCTCTTCATCATCAACCACAAGGATTGAGTATTTCTTCTGCCATCCTGGGATTGCTGGTTCTTCATTCTCTGCTTGTGTATTGGGCTTTTTAGGAATAGTAAAATAAAAAACCGAGCCTTTACCGAGTTCACTTTCCACCCAAATTTCACCGCCCATTTTCTTAACAAATTCATGGCAAATCTTAAGGCCCAATCCGGTACCTTTTTCTTTTTCTGTGCCGTATGTAGTTTTAACCTCGGCAGAACCGAAAATCTTGAATAAATCAGCCTTATCAATTCCCATACCCGTATCAGCCACCGATACCATTATTTCGTTATCTGTTTCCAGTGCATTTATACTAATGGTTCCACCAATATGTGTAAACTTAATGGCGTTGGAAATAAGGTTACGCAATACAGTACTAACCAGGTTGCTGTCGGAAATCACACTATATTCAGGTGAAATATTGCTTTCAACGCATATCTGTTTTTTCCTCGCACGGAATGTCGCTTCCTCAATTATTGAACTGCAAACCTGGTGTAAATTGAAAACTTCTGGCATAAAAACAATCTTACCTGCCTGTGCCCTTGACCATGTGAGTATATCATCAAGTAATTTATAGGCCAAATTGGCATTTTTATTGATTTCTCGCAACTGGAACTCTATTTTATCCATATCATAATTGTGCAAATTTTTAAGCAAGAGATCGGAAAATCCAAGCAAAGAGTTAAACGGATTTACCAAATCATGCGCCAGAATGGACATAAATTTGTCCTTATCCTCATTCAATTTTACCAATTCTGCATTTTTCTTTTTGATAAATTCATCTTGCTCTAATTTTTGCAATACCATCCATGCATTTTTCATCAGTATGGACAAGTGCAAAGTATCGCTATGGTTGTAATCGCAATTTTTGTTTGCTACACCGATAACAGCCACAATATCTTCATTGACAATTACAGGAATACTAAGAAAATTGTGCAGTTCGGCATGCCCCTCGGGATAACCTTTTTTTAGAGGATTTGGTGCCTGGAAATCATTTACAATAATGGCTTTTTTCTGACGTACAGTTTCACCCCATATTCCGGTACTTTTCAGATTATAGGTGGTCTTTGGATTTTCAATGGCGCACTCATTCATTACTTGTTGCGACCATGAGTACAAGGTGAATAATTCGCTTTCACTATCGTAAAAATATATATAGCCCAATTTGCTTTCTGTAAGACCTATGGCTTCGTTAAGCGTAAAATCAAGAAACTCCTGTTTGCCACTGTAGTCTTTTTGAAATATTGTAACAAGGCTTTCTAATCT
>PKSZ01000289.1 GCA_002869425.1 Marinilabiliales bacterium | reverse complement strand
ATTTGAACTAAGAGCAAAATGCAGACGACTGAAAAGAAAAGAAAAAATTGACCTTATCATTATTGATTATCTACAACTGATGACTGTTGGTGGTGATAACAAATCAGGAAGCAGGGAACAGGAAGTAAGTAGCATATCCCGATCGTTAAAAGCAATTGCAAAAGAGCTTGATGTACCAATCATTGCGCTTTCTCAGCTTAATCGTTCCGTGGAAATGCGATCAGGAGATAAACGACCACAATTATCAGACCTTAGAGAATCCGGAGCTATTGAGCAAGATGCCGATATGGTATTATTTATTCACAGACCTGAAAGGTATGGTATCACAGAAGATGAAGAAGGAAATAGCCTGATTGGAATGGCTGAAATTATCATTGCTAAGCATAGAAACGGTGCAGTTGGTGATGTAACATTGAAATTTCAAAGTGAGTTTGCCAGATTCTCAGATGCCGATAATATTATTGGCGACTTCCACGTACCTGAAGGAGAAAACGGGTATACTATACAATCGAAAATCAATCAGGATCCAATAGACTCTAACGATGATCTNATTAAATGAGGATTTTGATACTTCAGGTGCCGACTTTTAATAATTTAGTGTTTTCTGTTATTGACAGGGCAAAACAATTATTATAACTTTGTACCGTTACTGATACACAAGTATTTTTTATGTTGAAAAAACTTTTCATTTTTATATTGGTTCTGGGGTTTCCTTTTCTGGCTTACTCGACAAAGCTTCTGATTCCAATGGATGACAGTCAGGCAAATCACCTGAAAGCATATGGTATTGCGTACTGGTCTCTGCAAAACCAGGTAGAAGTACAATGGTTACTGAATTATCGTGGTGGGAGCTTCCTTATTGATCATCATAAAGAAATAGAAACAGAATGTGTTATTCGTGGAGTAAGCTACGAAGTAATTGCTGACGTTAAAGCCAACGGTATTCTGGCCGAGATAGCACAGCCCGAAGTCAATATGGATGCAGTCAAACTTGAGAAAGCACCAAAAATTGCTGTTTACAGTCCGAAAAGCAAGCTACCCTGGGATGATGCCGTAACATTGGCAATGACATATGCAGAGATTCCTTATGACGTTATTTATGATCCGGAAATAATTAACGGAGATTTGAGTAAATATGACTGGTTACATCTTCACCATGAAGATTTCACTGGTCAATATGGTAAATTCTGGGGAGCTTATCAGCATATGCCCTGGTACAAAGAACAAGTAAGAGAATCTGAAGAAATGGCACGACAGTTTGGTTTTCTTAAAGTTTCGGAACTCAAACTGTTTGTTGCCCAAACTATCAAGAACTATGTAATGAACGGGGGTTTTCTTTTTGCAATGTGCTCTGCAACTGACACTTATGATATTGCTCTCTGTGCAGAGAATACGGATATATGCCAACCCATGTTTGATCATGATCCAGCGGACCCCAACATGCAGGAAAAACTAGATTATTCAAAAGGATTTGCTTTCAAAGACTTTATTTTAAGCAAAAATCCCTACGAATATGAATATTCTGATATCGATGCAACACGAACCAGAAAAGTAAACAAGGATGAAGACTATTTCACTCTTTTTGAATTTTCTGCAAAATGGGATCCCGTACCAACTATGCTATGTCAGAACCATAAAAATATGATCAAAGGTTTTATGGGACAAACCACTGCTTACAACAAAGACAGGATAAAATCAGATGTTTTGATTATGGGTGAAAACAAAGCGGCCAATGAAGCAAGATATATCCATGGTGAATTTGGGAAAGGCACGTGGACGTTTTATGGTGGACATGACCCTGAAGATTACCAACATTTTGTAGGAGATCCGCCAACAGAACTGGATCTTCATCCCAATTCTCCGGGCTACAGACTTATTCTTAACAATGTATTATTTCCTGCAGCGAAGAAGAAAAAGCTAAAGACTTAAACACATATTGTGCTAGTACATAAAGTGTCTTGCTTAATAAGTGTATTATTTATCCAACTTCCTCGCTCTTTGTTTATCATCAATTCGTACCTGTAATCAAATAATACATCAAAATACGAATAACTCTTGTTAACAGTTTTATTTCTTTATATATTTGTTTTTGAATTGAAACAATTTGATAATGAAGAAGTTTGCCATCAACTTATTTGATTTTTTACATTTGGTGATTACGCAAATAAGGCATGTTGTAGCAAACAATCAAATTTGTATTGTTAGAATATATACTGAAACAAAAATTTAGTAACAGAAAGTAATTATTCACCAAGAATAAAATGATATTAACCTGAAACCCATGAGAGCGCTTATGGGTTTTTTATTCTTCAATGACAAATAAAGACTTTATAAATAAAATCATCATTAATGAAATCAGCTCAATGATTGATGCTGGTTTTCAATATTTTGCTTTTATATTGATTACACAATCCATTGAAACGCTTGGTGCAATAATAGATAACAAACCACTTAAAGCAAAATCACAATCTAAACAAAGATTTGCAAGCGCTTTGTACAAATTATTTCCAGGTAGATATTCCTTTCTGAATAAAAATAACTGGTTATATGATAAACTAAGAAATCAAGTGGTTCATGTATTATATCCCAGTTCGAGTATACATATTATTAACAATAAAGAAGATAAATCTCACCTTCAATTCGAAAACAATATATTAAAGATTCATATTTACGATTACTACAAAGATCTTGTAAATGCAGCAGAAAAAACGTTGGTTTTTTTAGAAAAAAAAGACAATCTGGAGAAGGAAATTCCTTTCTGTTTTCATATTGAAAGCCTTTTGAACAGCGCAAATGAACAAAAATCTGATCATTAACATAAGTCATCCACTCAGGGCAATTACATCATACAAGAAACTTCTGTTCAAACACAGAAATTTCCTTATAGCTCCGTTTTATCATGCTGTTTACGATGAAACGCCTGATTTTATCAAACACCTTTACACTCCGAGAAATTTTGACTGCTTTAAAAAGGACATTGAGCATTTTCAGAAATATTACACACTACTGGAAACAAAAGAATTAAAAGATCTAACAAGCAACCAAACAAAATTCAAAAAACCGCCTTTATTTCTCTCCTTTGATGATGGCCTCTCTGCCTGTCTTCCAATTGCAGAATACATGAAGCAGAAAGGTATTCCTGCAACATTCTTTATTTCACCACAATTCATTGATAACAAGTCGCTTTTCCATAGATATAAGGCCAGCTTACTCATAAGTAAAATTGATTCTGAATCTGGAAAAAATCTCGATGAAGTTCTGAAAGTCTATAAACTAAAAAACAAATCCTACCTTATTCAATTGCTGAGAACCATTACTTATAAAACAAGAAATATTTTGGATGATATTGCAAAATTGTTGAATTATGATTTCAATGATTTTCTGGCAAATCACAAACCCTATTTATCCAAAAACGAAGTGCTTAAAATAAAAAATATGGGGTTTACAATAGGTGCCCACAGTATTGATCATCCGGAATATATTTTATTGAACGAAAAAAAACAAATAGAGCAAACCATAGAAAGTGTAAATATGATAATGACTCTCTTTAATGAAAAAACTTCACTTTTTGCATTTCCATTTTCAGATGTGGGACTTAAGCAATCATTTTTTCAGTCGCTTTTAAAGTATGGAGTGGATTTTACTTTTGGAACATCAGGGATGAAACAAGATTCAGCACAAAATAATTATCAAAGAATTCCCATGGAAAAATCTTTGTCTTCGGCTAAAAATATACTCCACTCTGAACATATTCTTTATGCCTTTAAGAAAAGACTGAATAAGCATAAAATTGAAAGACTATGAATATAATTAGCATTACAAAAAAAGAGCTCTTAAATTTTATATACAGTGAAGAATTCGTAAATCTGAAAAGTCTTCCAATTTCAAGGCACAGGGCATTGTCTCATTATCATAATCCACGCGCAAAAGACGATGATGTAGTTCTTTTATTATGCTATATTGAAAATCAGTATTGTGGTTACCTGGGCATTTTCCCAGACAACATCTATTCAGGAGATAAAGTACTACCTGCAGCATGGCTCAGTTGTATTTGGGTAGATCCAGAAATGAGGGGCAGAAAAATTGCCCAGACAATGGTTGAAAAAGCCATCGAAATCTGGAATCAAAATATTTTGTTGGTAAACTTTACTGCGCAAGCCAAACGAACATACGACAGAACCGGCCTATTTGATGATCTCGCAAAACCAAATGGGATAAAAGCTTATTATAAGTTTTCTCTTCATAAAATACTGCCCTCAAAAAACCCCAAATATTCCAAATATTCAGGTCTGCTAAAATTTGTAGATACAATTGGTAATGCAATGCTTAGTATTAAACGCCCATTCCAAAAAATACACTATTTAAAAAATCTACCACAGGTAGAAACAATCAAACGAATTGATCCTGAAACAAGTGCTTTTATTGAAAAGCATACAACAAAAAACCTATTCCAAAGAAAAAAGGAAGAATTAAATTGGTTTCTTACATATCCATGGCTTTTATCTACACCAATAAAAGATGAAATGGCAGATAAATATATTTTCAGTTCTGTTGCCCAATCATATAAAGTATATCCTCTAAAAATAAAAAAGAACCAAAACCTTGTTGCATTTATAATTCTAACATATCGGGATGGTGAGATGAAAATTCCTTATGCATACTTTAATCCCAACGATAAAGACATGGTATTAAAAGTAATCTTTGCATACAGTATCCGTTTAAACATAGACAATTTTATATGTTTTCAACCGAACTTGTACGCTAGCTTTTCCTCGGTTAAAAACCCATTCTTCCACTTAAAAAAACAGCAACGACATTATATAATGAGTAAAGTATTGTTGAATGCGTTAAGCTCGTTAGATTACACCATTCAAGACGGCGATGGAGATGCCACCTTCACATAAAGAATTCAGCATACAGGCATTTTTTATTACTTTTGACCAACAGAAAACAAAACCAGACAGGAATGAAAGTAGTTGTATTGATAATAGCATTATTCATTGGATTGAATATTTCTGTAAACGCTCAGGAAGAAAAAATTCCTCTTTCTCATGAAGTATACGACCAATGGAAATCCATTGACAAAGTAAATATTACAAATTCTGGAGAATGGGTATCTTACGAACTAAACCCTCAGGTTGGAGATGGTAAACTAATAATTACTAATCCCTTAACCCAACAAGATACAAGTTTTGAAAGAGGTGCAAAATGTAGTTTTTCAGGTGATAATGCCTTTGCTGTTTTCCTTATTTATCCACAATACGACAGCATTCGAAAACTTAAACTCGATAAGAAAAAGAAAAAAGATCTT
>PKSZ01000226.1 GCA_002869425.1 Marinilabiliales bacterium | reverse complement strand
CATTTTTTAAAAACACTTTAGCCAAAACATCAATATTGATTCTTTCATCATCAAAAGTTCGCAGTGCAATATGATCATTTACTACTTTTTCACCCTTTTCAATGAAAAGTTGATATACATCCTGAACAATAGGATTTGTATTTGTATAATCATTCCATAGTTTTTCAAGTAATTCTTCCATAGCTATCTTTATTTAGAATAAATTAATAATCAAATTTGCGCAGATTTGTTGTTTCTGAAAAAAAAATGATACTGATTTATATCATTCTTCTGTAAAATGTTCATCAATATTCATTGAATGAGGAGAATATTTTACTGAATTATTTTCATTGTTGAACAACAGCTTTTTTTGCAGCCGGCTTTCTTGGTAAATAAGCTTAGATTTGATTAAATTTGAGTTGTACGCATTAATAACTTAAACATTTGATTTATAATGGATTTGCTAAACAAGATAAAAGAAGGTGCCAAAAAGCACAGTAAACGGATTGTTTTACCTGAAGGAACAGAAGAAAGAACAATTAAAGCTGCAGATGAAATTCTGGAAGAGGGACTTGCACAGGTTATTCTGATTGGTGAAAAGTCAGAAATAATGAAACTCGCAGCTGATTTTGGTTTGAAAAACATTAAAAAGGCTACCATTGTAGATCCTGCTACCTGTGAAAAGAAGGAAAAGTATGCCGAAATTATGGTAGAAATGAGAAAACACAAAGGAATGACAATGGATAAGGCTATGCACCTGTTGAATGATCCTTTGTTTCTTGCAACACTTATGATTAAGGCTGGTGATGCTGATGGTGAGGTTGCTGGGGCTGCTAATGCAACTGGAGATGTTTTGCGTCCGGCTTTTCAATATGTAAAAACATTACCGGGAATTAGTGTGGTTTCAGGTGCTTTTTTGATGATACTGCCAGATAAGAAGTTTGGTGATGATGGTTTGATGGTGTTTGCAGATTGCGCTGTTCATCCAAATCCAACAGATAGCGAACTTGCCGAGATTGCAGTAGCAACTGCTAAAACAACAAAGGCAATTGCGCAAATGGAACCCCGTGTAGCGATGCTTTCTTTTTCAACAATGGGAAGTGCAAATCATGAAATGGTGGAAAAGGTGAGAAATGCAACAAAAATTGCAAAGGAAATGGCTCCTGAATTTAAAATTGACGGAGAAATGCAGGCAGATGCAGCAATAATTGAAGCAATTGGTTCAAAGAAAGCTCCAAACAGTGAAATTGCAGGAAAAGCAAACGTTCTGGTCTTTCCGGATTTGAATACGGGTAACATAGCATATAAGCTTGTTCAAAGAATGGCTGGTGCCGAAGCTGTAGGTCCTGTTCTTCAGGGTATGGCTGCTCCGATTAATGATTTGTCCAGAGGATGCTCCGTAAGTGATATCGTAAATCTTGTTGCAATTACAGCAAATCAATGTGCAGGATTATAATAAATGGATTTAATAAGTTTAACAATAATTATATAGAAAAAAATGAAAATTCTTGTTCTCAATTGTGGTAGCTCATCTGTAAAGTACCAATTGTTCGATATGGCAAATAATGAAGAAGTTCTTGCCGGCGGAATAATTGAAAGGGTAGGTTTGGAAGATTCTGAATTAAAGCATTCAAAACCAGGATGTGATAAATTTGTTGCAATACGTCAGTCACCGGATCATACGGCAGCGATTAACCATATACTGGATATTTTGTTGGATGATGAACATGGTGTAATAAAAGATGTTCATGAAATAAAGGCTGTTGGACACAGGGTTGTACATGGTGCAGAGACATTCAGCGGTAGTGTGAAAATTACAAAAGCAGTGGTTGATAAGATGGAAGAATGTGTTGATTTAGCACCTCTTCATAACCCGGCTAATTTAAAAGGAATCTATGCGATGCAAAAGCTGCTTCCTGACGTACCTCAATGTGGAACTTTTGATACTGCTTTCCATCAGACAATGCCAGATTATGCATACATGTATGCGATTCCTTATGAGCTTTATGAAAAGCACAAAATACGTCGTTATGGATTCCATGGAGCAAGCCATAAGTTTGTATCGGAGACAGCGGCTGATTTTCTGGGAAAAGACTACAACAGCTTAAAAATTATTACTTGTCATTTGGGTAATGGTGCATCAATTGCAGCTGTGAAGAATGGTCAGTCAGTAGATACTTCAATGGGATTAACTCCTGTTGAGGGATTAATCATGGGAACAAGATGTGGAGACTTTGATTTGGGAGCTCTATTCTATATTATGGAAAAAGAAGGATTGAGTTGTAAAATGGCCAACCAAATGGTAAACAAGAAATCAGGTATGTTAGGTATTACAGGGGTTTCTTCTGATATGCGCGATATTGAAAATGCAGCATGGAATGAAGGTAACAAAAGAGCTAACTTAGGTTTGAAAATGTATTTCTATCGTGTGAAGAAATATATTGGGTCTTATGCTGCTGCAATGGGTGGAGTAGATGCTATTGTTTTTACTGGTGGTGTTGGTGAAAATGGACCAGAAACCAGAGAAGCAATATGCTCAGATATGGAATTTATGGGTGTGAAAATTGACAAATCAAAGAATGATGGTTTGAGAAGTAAGCTTGCTGATATTACAACCGATGATTCAACAACCAAAGTGCTTGTTATTCCTACAAATGAAGAATTAGTTATTGCAAGAGATACAATGGAATTAATTTAGTAATACTTAAAACTGAACTTTACCATGAATTTAAAAAGCCTCGATACACTTGTTCAAATGGCAAAATCAAAGACAACTCGTAGGTTGGCTGTGGCTGCTGCCGGTGATGAACATGTACTTGAAGCCGTCTTGGAAGCAAAAAAGCAAGGTATTGTTGAACCTATTCTGGTTGGAGATAAAAACAGGATTGACCAAATTTCAGAAAAGCTCAGACTTGATTTATCCGGAATTGAAATTATCAACGAACCAAATCCTGCTGTTGCTGCTCAAAAGGCTGTTTCACTTATTAAAGAAAGAAAGGCAGATGTTTTAATGAAAGGACTTGTAAGCACAGGACCTTTGTTGAAAGCTGTTCTGGATAAGGAAAACGGCTTAAGAAAAGGAGGAACATTGAGTCATATTGCCTTTTTTGAATCCAATTATTATCATAAGTTAATCAGCGTTACAGATGCTGCAATGAATGTAGAACCAGAATTGCAGGACAAAGTTGAAATTTTGAAAAATGCAGTGGAGGCATACCATAAGCTCGGTATTAAAGAGCCCAAAGTTGCAGTAGTTGGTGCTGTTGAAAGTGTTAATCCAAAAATGGATCCTTCTGTTCATGGGGCAATACTTACAGCTATGAATAAGCGTGTACAGATTAAGGGCTGTCTTGTTGATGGACCTTTAGCTTTAGATAATGCAGTTTCAAAGGAAGCAGCAAAACATAAAGGTATTGTGAGTGATGTTGCAGGAGATGTAGATATTATCTTAACACCTGATATTTATAGTGGCAATGTTTTGTATAAGTCACTGAACTTTTTGGGTGGAGCTATTTCTGCAGCTGTTATTATGGGAGCAAAGGCACCTATTGTGCTAACATCCAGAGCTGATTCAGAAAAGAGCAAATTTATGTCTATTGCACTTGCTGCTGCAATGGAATAGTAATAATAGAGAAAACGAATAAATATGAGTAACATTCATATATTGGCCATCAATCCCGGTTCAACTTCAACAAAAATTGCAGTTTATCAGGATACCAATCTTTTGTTTCTTAAGAATATAACGCATTCGAGAGACGAGCTGAAGCCTTACGACAAAATAACAGATCAGTTTGCTTTTAGGAAGGAAGTTGTTATGAATGAACTAAAAGAGGCAGGAATAGAAACCTCTGTGATTAGTGCAGTAGTGGGCAGAGGAGGATTGGTGAAACCTATTCCATCGGGAGTGTATGCTGTGAATGAGGAAATGAAGAAGGATCTGATGAATAGCCCCCTTGGAGAGCATGCCAGTAATCTTGGTGGATTGATTGCAAGTGATATTGCAAGTGATTTGGGTGGAATTCCGGCTTTTATTGCAGATCCGGTTGTCGTAGATGAACTTGAACCTTTTGCTCGTTTGTCCGGACATCCGCTTTTTGAAAGAACATCGATTTTTCATGCACTGAACCAGAAAGCAGTTGCCAGAGCACATGCCAAATCTGTAATGCGCAAGTATGAAGAGATGAATCTTATTGTTGTTCACCTTGGAGGCGGTGTTACGGTTGGAGCACATAAAAGAGGAAGAGTAATTGATGTAAATCAGGGACTTGACGGCGATGGACCTTTTTCTCCTGAAAGAAGTGGTACTTTACCTGTCGGAGCATTAGTAAGAGCTTGTTTTTCTGGTGAATATACTATTGCGGATATAAAGAAGATGATTAAAGGTGAAGGTGGAATGGTGGCATATCTGGGAACAAATAGTGCTTATGATGTGGAAATGAAAGCCATTGATGGAGATGAAGAATCAAAATTGATCTTTCTGGGTATGGCCTATCAGGTAGCAAAGGAAATTGGTGCAATGAGTACTGTTTTAAAGGGAGATGTGGATGCAATTTTGATAACAGGTGGTGTTGCCAGGAGTAAGTGGTTTGTAAGTGAACTTACGGAACGGGTTTATAAGATTGCTCCTGTTCATGTTTATCCGGGTGAGGATGAGATGAAAGCTTTGTCTTCAAATACTTTGATGGTTTTAAAAGGAGAACTGGAAGCGAAAATCTACGAATAAAGAATTATTAATTTAAAGCAAAGCCCTGATCAGGGCTTTGCTTTAAATTAATAATTCTTT
>PKSZ01000632.1 GCA_002869425.1 Marinilabiliales bacterium | reverse complement strand
ATGGATATTATACGGCTAGGGTAAGTAAAATATACCATATGGGAGTACCAATTGATATTGAATCGGCCCATGGGAAATATGATTGGGTTGAATATCCTGATAGTGTGCATAACACTTATGTTGAAAATCCACTTACTGGGCGAGATAGTCTTGAAATAAGAAAAATTGTAACAATTGATTATGATGATACATTGTATGTTGATCACCTGGATGATGTATGGGATGCAAGTTTTGGTAATTTCTGCTACTATATTGAGGTGATAGAGGATCAGAACCCTTATTATTACGGAGCATACAGCAGGTCAGGTCTTGCTTGCGCTTCTCAAAGTGGTTTTGTTTTCGTTCCTACAGCCTTTACTCCCGGAGATGCAACGAATGGAAATAACGTTTATTCTTTTTCTGTTCCTTTTGTAAGTGAAATTGATTTTTATTTTGCCATATATAACAGATGGGGACAAATTTGTTACGAAACAAATAATATTCCTGTTCAGTGGGATGGCACATTAAAATCAGGGAAACTTGCCCCAATGGGCGTTTATTCTTATTACCTGAGATATACAGATTCAAGTGCGAAGCGGCATGAAAAGCATGGGTATATTACAATTATTCGTTAATCAGTCAAATAAGCCTTCATCCCGAATAAGCATCAAAATTGCAGACTGAGGTACAATAATGTACTTCTCTTTGTTAATTACAATATCCCATCCATTTTTTTGAATATAAACTGCAAGATCTCCTTCCTGAGGTTGAATGGGAAGGTATTTTACTTCTTCAGAAGTATTCTTCCAAGGCTCATCAATATCAGAAATAGCAGGAATTGGATATCCCGGGCCTGATTTTACAACATACCCGGTATATATTTTCTCTTTTTCTTGTACTCCCGGCGGTAAATATAGTCCTGATTTAGTTTTTTCTTGAGCGGATCTGGGTTTTATCAAAACCCTGTCACCCACCATGATTAATTTTCCTAAATTTTTTTCTTCTAAAACAGATGTCATAAAAATGCTTTTCGGCAAATATAGAAAAATGTCTTTATTATTGTTTTAATACTCCGTAATTCCAGAATTCAGTACGTATAATATTACCTTCACGATCTCTGTATACCCATTTGCCTGTTTTTTTATCGTCTTTATATTTTCCTTTTGTGATGGCAACCCAAGGTAGTTTTCTGAAAAAGCTTCTGAGAATATATCGTTTTTTGGCCCAACTTAATTTTTTCGTGGTATATTCTGTATACCACCCGTTCATTTTGTTGTTTTTAAAATGAACAAATGTTTTTGTACATGTTTTCTGATTGTATTTATACCATTTTCCGGTACGAAAACCTGCCTTATATTTTTTTTGCCATAACAGGGTATCTTGTTGAACAGCTTTCCATGTTTTTATTTTTCGGCCATTTTTATATTGTCCGGTAATGCTTATGCCCATTCTTTCTTCAATCTCAATAAATATTCCATTAAAAGGACACCCTTCTTTATATGTAAGAATACCTATTTTACTACCATCTTCGCGATAAAAAACTTTCTGTTCAGCTTTGTTATCCACATATTTTATTAGCTGTTTCTTTGCTCCATTTTTGTAATATTTATACCAGGTTCCACTTTTTTTGCCATTCGAAAAGTAACCCTTAATAGTATAAAAACCAGAGAGATTACCATTAATTGAGTATTGCCATTCATAATATTCACCTTGCTTGTAACCGTTTTTATAGCCTGTCAGTATGTAGCCATAAATTTGATCAAATCTCCGATCCGATAAAAAACGTACATGCTTGCCATGAAGAGGAATGCCTTTTTCATAAGCAATGGAACCAATTTCAGTTTCATCATAATTCCATGTGGTTTAAAAGCCATCCAAAACTCCATTTTCAAAAAAAGATTCTTTTTGCTTTACTCCGTTACTGTACCAGTACGTTGAAAGACCATTTTTTATTCCATTTCTAAAGCTAAGTAATGCTTTTAGAACGCCATTGTTATAATAAATTTCTGCTTTACCGGAAAATTTTTCATTTCGAAAATAGTAATAACCGTCTATCAGGTCAAGGCTGGAAAAATTTAATGTATTTTTAGATTTATAAGCAGATTTGCGGGCAGAAGTATCTGCATCTTTATAATAAAGATCTGAAAATTTTATCTTAGACCTTTTGTAATTGCTTTTCATTTTTTTGTACTGCTTATTTTTATAAAAATATAAAAAATGGAATGTATTTTCAATTCGTATTGACAGCTATCTCTAAATACGTGTTGAACTAGCATTATTACGTGATAAGCACATAAAAACGGGGGATATCTTTGACTTGCCCATTTTTGATGTTGCTATTCTGCCATGAATCTGGTAATTTTTCTTTAATTTTGTATAGACATGTAAATTAAAGTGTATGGCAGCTTCAGTATTGACAGAAGTGGAAAGGCAGGAGATTGAAAAGCAGTATGATGAGATACTGAAGGCTTGTATAAGGTGCAAAACTGAAGAGAACAAAAAACTAATCAGGAAGGCTTTTGATATAGCAAACGAAGCACACCAGAATATTAGAAGAAAATCAGGAGAACCGTATATTTATCATCCCATTGAAGTTGCTAAGATAGTAGCTGGTGAAATCGGACTAGGAACAAAATCTGTTGTTTGTGCGCTTCTTCATGATACGGTTGAAGATACGGATTATACCGTTGAAGATATTGAAAGAATGTTTAGCCCTAAAATTGCCTCAATTATTGATGGGTTAACAAAAATATCACATGTTTTCGATCAAAATTCTTCTTTACAGGCAGAGAACTTTCGGAAAATGTTACTCACCTTGTCTGATGATGTGCGTGTGATTTTAATAAAATTGGCGGATAGGTTGCATAATATGAGGACTTTGCAATCCATGCCAAGAAGGAAGCAGATAAAAATAGCCGGTGAAACATTATTTCTCTACGCACCTTTGGCACACAGGCTTGGGTTGTATGCAATAAAAACTGAGCTTGAAGATCTGAGCTTGCATTATGAGCATCCTTCAGTATATGAGGATATTAATGAGAAAATAAAAGCTACAGAAAAAGGGCGTATACGGTACATAAACAAGTTTAGCCTACCTATTATTGATTCACTGAATAAGCTGAATATCAATTATAATATAATTGGACGTCCAAAATCTATTTATTCCATATGGAGTAAAATGAAAGGTAAGAATGTTCCATTTGAAGAGGTATACGATATTTTTGCTATTCGCATTGTATTTGATGCTACCGATGATTTACCGGAAAAAAATCAGTGTTGGGATATTTACTCGGCAATTACGGATATTTATCAGCCCAATCCCGATAGATTACGGGATTGGATTTCTACTCCAAAGGCAAATGGTTATGAGGCCTTACATACAACGGTTATGGGGCCTGATGGAAAATGGGTTGAGGTGCAGATTCGTTCAAGACGAATGGATGAAATTGCAGAAAGGGGCTATGCTGCACATTGGAAATATAAAGGAGACAAGAGTGAGGAAAATCAGCTGGATGAATGGATAAAAAAAATCAGGAAATTGTTGGAGAGCCCTGAATCTAACGCGCTCGAGTTTCTTGATGAGTTTAAAATGAATCTGTTTACCTCTGAAATTTTTGTTTTTACGCCCAAAGGTTTGTTGGTTAGATTACCCAAAGATGCTACAGCATTGGATTTTGCATATGAAATTCATTCTGAAATAGGAAATCATGCAATCGGGGCTAAGGTTAATCATCGCTTGGTTCCTTTAAGTCATGTTTTGACGAGTGGAGATCAGGTTGAGATTTTATCTTCAGATAAACAAAAGCCACTCAAAGAGTGGATGAAGTATGCCAAAACAGCCAAAGCCCGCTCTAAAATAAGGGATGCTTTTAAATCAGAGAGAAGAAAGCTTATTGCAGTTGGTAAAACAATATTGGAAGACAGGCTGAGGAAACTTGATTTGCATCCCAATTCAGAAATATTTAAAAAGCTATTTGCTGAGTTTGGCGTAACAGGTAAAGATGAGTTGTATGAGAAAATTGGCAACGGTAATCTTGACCTTTCGGAATTGAAAGAAATTTTACGAAAAAAGCAAAAAGCCAAGTGGATAAGGTATTGGCAACTTCAGCTTAGCAGAAGTCAGCAAAAGAAAAAGGAAGAAGAGAAAAAGAAACCAAAGGTTACACAGAAACCTTTAAAGCTGGATAAAAAGAGAACATTGTTTCTTCGTGATGATCAGATGGATTCAACATATAAAATTGCAGAATGTTGTAATCCGATACCGGGAGATACCATTACAGGCTTTATTGAAGATGACACAGTTGTTATTCATAAAACAGAGTGTGGTGAAGCCATTAAATTGATGTCAAGTCAGGGTGATAGCATTATCTCTGTTGAATGGACAAGTCAAAAAATACTTTCGTTTCTTGCAAGAATTAAACTTACAGGAATTGATGAGATTGGACTGGTAAACAAGGTTACCAATATTATTTCTGATGAATTGTCTGTGAATATGCGTACCATATATTTTACAGCACATAATGGAATTTTTGATGGGCATATTGATGTATATGTACATGATACTGCAAGCCTGGAAAAATTGATTTCAGACTTGAAAAAAATCAAAGGAATTAAATCTGTTGCACGTTCAGATAGCTTTGAGGATTAATCTTTTTCTATAAAAAGGGGTTGAGATTTTCTTTTTCAAAAATATTATTTTAATTTAGTCTAGGTAATAAAATCCCTGTTTTATGTCACAAGAAAGTTCAAAAGAATCTGTAAAGAAGATATTCCCTGATTATTTAT
>PKSZ01000083.1 GCA_002869425.1 Marinilabiliales bacterium | reverse complement strand
GAAGACCTTGTTTCTATAGCCGCTGGTCAATACATTGTTATGATAACAGACAATGCAGGATGTATCAAGTCAGATACCATTGACATATCTCAACCATCTGAAATCGTTCTGTCATCCACCATTACTGATGCAGCCTGTTACGGAGAGAAAAGCGGAAGTATTTCCGTTGCCGTTACTGCAGACAATGATTATACAATAGCATGGAGCAATGGTGAAACAACGGCCAATATAGATTCTCTTGCTGCTGGTGATTACACAATTTCTGTAACAGATGAAACCGGTTGTACAACTTCAACCATCCTTTCAATAACAGAACCTGTAATGCCATTGGTTAGTCAATCAACAACAACATATGATCCTTGCAATGGAAGTGAACAGGAAATTTCTCTATCAGTATTTGGAGGAACTCCAGAGTACTCATACAACTGGTCTAATGGTGATACGCTTTCTATTCTTTCCATTGCAGACAGTACCATTACTCAGTACCAGGTTACTGTTACAGATGCAAATCTTTGTGCAACACTTAATGTATTCCAGGTACATATTTCTAGTGACAGTATGGATGTTGCCAACGCAATTACTGATGAATCCTGTGCCGGGAAACAGGATGGAACCATTTCTCTTGAAGTGCTTAGCGGAACAGCTCCGTACGCATATACATGGGAAGATGGATCAACTGATGCTACATTGACCGGATTGTCAGGAGGTAGTTACACTGTAACCATTACAGATGCAAACAATTGTTCTTATGAACAAACCTATATCATTAATGGATCTGCTGATGATTGTCTAATTATTTACAACATAATCACACCAGATGGAAATGGGAAGAATGATCTTTGGGAAATTGGAGGTATAAGTGAGTTTCCAAATTGTAAGGTTGAAGTATTTAACCAATGGGGTGTCAGTATCTATAGCAACGATGGATATGCTGAGCCTTGGGATGGAACCATGGATGGAGAAGTGTTACCATCGGCAACTTATTATTACGTAATTGACCTTTACGGAGATGGGTCATTGGTTAAGTCTGGATCACTAACAATAATGAAGTAAGTTATGAAATTATATAAGCCCAATACAATGAAAAGAGCACTATTAATAAGCCTTACTTTACTGTTTGTTTCAACAGTAGCGTTTGCTCAGCAAAGGAATATGTACAGTCAATATATGCTTGATAAATATTCAGTTAATCCTGCAGTAGCCGGCAGTACACCTTATAGCCCAATTGCTTTGTCTTACAAACAATTTTGGACTGGAATCAACGAAGCGCCAAGTATTCAATCACTCTCAGGGCATTTTGCTATTGGTGACAATATGGGTGTAGGTGGACGTTTGTACAATTATAGTACCTCTCCTACAAGTATACAGGGAATTGAAGGAACTTATGCCTATCACATTTCCGTTAGTGATAACAGTAAGTTATCCCTTGCATTAACAGGTATGTTATATCAAAGTCAACTTGACAAATCTGAGTTGTTGATGAAAGACGCTGATGATGATGTTGTATTGTATAGTTCAAACAGATTAATTGTACCAGACGCTGGTTTTGGTGCATATTATTATGGTGAAAACTATTATGCAGGTTTATCGGTTCCAAATTTGTTTAACAGAAGAGTTGACCTTATGAATGATGACCTTCTGGATAACAGGCAAGTGCGCCATTATTTTCTCCATGGAGGTTATATATTCGAATTTGGAGATGTTAAGGCTGAACCATCGGTGCTTTTACGTTATATTGAAGCCGGAATCTTCCAGGCAGATATCAATGCTAAAGCAACATATAAAGACATGTTTTCTTTGGGTGTTTCATACAGACTTGGAGATGCAGTAGCTGTTATGGCTGGTGTAGGTAACAAGAATATTCTTTTTGGATATAGTTATGATATAACATTATCCAACATCAAAAATGCAAGTAATGGTTCTCACGAACTCATGCTTATATACAAACTGGGAGGAGTAAGTAGTCCTCCAAAATTTGGTGGATAAAATTACAAACCTCCCTTTCACGGGAGGTTTTTTTTTTATTATATTGACCAATAAATTAATCAATACTGTAATCATATGAATATTCTTTTGTTAGGATCAGGAGGACGTGAATGTACGCTTGCATGGAAAATGGCACAAAGCAAACATCTTAACAATCTTTACATAGCACCGGGAAATGCAGGAACAAGTGAATATGGCATAAATATAAATGTAAATCCAGAAAATTTTGATTCTGTTAAAGAAGCTATAGATGAATATTCTATTGACTGTATAGTTATTGGTCCGGAAGCACCTCTAGTTAAAGGGTTACATGATGATATTAAGTCAGATCCAAAATATAATAATGTATTAATTATAGGTCCTAAGAAGGAAGGTGCTCAATTGGAAGGCAGTAAAGATTTTTCAAAGCAGTTTATGAAAAGGCATAATATCCCAACTGCCAAATATCAAAGTTTCACATTAGATACCATTGAAAATGCTTATGTTTTTCTGGAAGAATTAAAACCACCTTATGTTTTAAAAGCTGATGGACTTGCAGCAGGTAAAGGTGTTTTGATTATTAACGATTTATCAGAAGCTAAAGCTTCATTACGAGAAATGCTTGAAGGAAAATTTGGTACAGCCAGCAAAAAAGTTGTAATAGAAGAATTTCTTTCCGGCATTGAACTTTCAGTATTTGTGTATACGGATGGTAAAGATTATTGCCTTCTTCCAGAAGCAAAAGATTACAAAAGAATTGGAGAAGGAGATACTGGCCTCAACACTGGTGGAATGGGAGCTGTAACACCCGTGCCATTCGCAGACACAGAATTTATGAATAAAATCAGCACCCAAATTATTGAACCAACGATTGAAGGTTTAAAAAAAGACAAAATAGATTACACTGGATTTATATTTTTTGGGCTGATTAATGTGAAAAATGAACCTTTTGTAATTGAATATAATGCCAGACTGGGTGATCCTGAAACAGAAGTTATTCTTCCCCGGTTAAAAACAGACTTACTGGAAATTTTTATTGCATCAAAAAACAATACTCTATCTGAAATTGATATTGAATTTGTTGATAAATACGCCTGCACTGTAATGTTGGTATCTGATGGCTATCCAGGTTCCTACAAAAAAGGACATGAAATTTATATACCCAAAACAGATGATAGCTTAATGCTACATGCCGGCACAAAACTTTCAGATGATAAAGTTTTAACCAATGGTGGAAGAATTCTCGCCGTTACATCATTCGGTGAAAGTATGCAAGATGCATTAAATACAAGCTATTTCAACGCAGAAAAGATTAAATTTGAAGGAAAGTACTACCGTAAAGACATAGGCTTTGATTTATGATATTAAAACTATTTAAAAACCATAGTCCTGTAACAATTTTACTACTACTCCTTGTATATCTGGGGTACTGGCTAAATATTTTCATATTCCAACATACTGATCTTCCTGCGAATCCACATCAATCCAGTCATTTGTATAACTGGTTTGGTGGATTGTTTTCAAATTATCCAACAGTTTCTTCAGCGATTGCTTTTTTTCTGATAGCTATTCAGTCATTTATAATTGAAAGGATCAATAGTAAATTTATGGTAATCGAAGGAAGGACATACCTTCCTGCTTTATTTTTCATGATAATTTGCAGCTCATTTAAGGATATGCATTATTTAAATCCTGCAATAATTGCCAACTTTTTTATCCTTTTTGCATTTTACAAGCTCATTGATTCTCACAAAAAACACAAGGCCAATTCGATAGTTTTTGATACTTTTCTTCTGCTTTCTATTGCCAGTTTAATTTATCCCCCAACAGTTTATCTACTCCCTGTTTTCTTTGCAGGAATTACTATTTTAAGGCCTTTCATTTTTAGTGAGTGGATTATTGCTTTAACAGGATACTTGACTCCCCTCGTGATTTGTTATGCTTTCTATTTTATTAATGATGAAGCTGAAACTCTCCTGAATCCATTCATCAATAGTCTAACATTTAATAGGTTTTATTTTCAATATGAAACTTTTGAATACATCTACATAGGAGTCCTTGGCTTAACAGCACTAATTAGCCTATTTAGCACACTAAGTATTATAAGTAGTAAGAAGATAAATATCAGGAAATATTTCTCCTTTATAGTCTGGTTTTTCGTTATTTCAATAGCTGCAACGATTCTAGCCTATGTAAATTCTTATGAAATGATTGCAATTGTGGCAATGCCCTTGACATTTCTTCTTTCTTCATATTTCAATAGTCAGAAAGGAATATTTACAGAAATTATCTTTTCGGCGTTTCTTTTTGCTTCTTTCCTGGCAATATACCTATAGTCCAATTGTAAAGGTCAGAGGTTCTCCTTTTGAATAAGCCTTATTTTCTTTTTTAATCTCCTTTGCTGTTAACTCGCCTGCTTTCTCTCCACAAACATTATACTTTACAGCTTTTGTAATTTCACCTTCTTTATTAAAATAGAACCATGTTCCCACTTTTTTATTATCCTTCATTATGCATGGATTGACATTTAGCTCTACTTCAGGTACCGCCTTACCAGGAACATTGCTTACATAACCCACTACTTTAACTTTACCATCAGGATAGTATTCTGTCATCTTTGATGAATATTTATATTCATCTGTTTTTCGTGTCATAAAATTATACAGCATCACTTTATTATCAGGTTCCAGCTTGTACAACAAAACTCCAGCCTCATTATATTTCTCTATTGTATCATGCCTAATGTTGACATCATTGGGGTCTGAGAATTTGACTGAATGACTTAATTGTCTGTTAGAATAATNTTATGAAGTCCTATTGGTGATCCCATAGATAAAGCCTGATTTCTTCCGCCGCCATAATATGTGCGTTTACTTTTAACTTTACCATTCTCATAATATTCAACCCATTTCCCTACCTGACGCTCTATAGCAACGCCCTGTTTCTTATAATTACCTTCGGATTCTTTATTACCATTCTGATAAAAATTCTCCCATTTTCCACTTCTTAATCCATCAACAACATCTCCTATAGATTGTACTTTCCCATCTGGATAATATAAAGTTACCTTAGTAATTAAGCCTTTAATTGCCCGCGTTTTATAAAGAATAAAAACATCGTTATAAAAAACATTAAACTTATGATAACTATCAGATCTTTCACCTGATAGAAGTACATAATCCTCAAGATTGTACTTATAAGCCAACAGTGTAGTATCTCCATCATAAAAACCCTTAACTGTACTATACATATACAGCTTATATCCTTTGTCCCCGGGTAAAGACAATTCCCTTTGTTGTATAACAGGAACCAGGGAAGCAATTTCCCCGTCTGCGTTAAAACTTTTCAATACTCCTTTATTGGTTTTTGTTTCGCCCTTTTCCAGTACATCTTTTGGGAATTCGTGCTTTTCCATTAAAAACCCACTTGAATGATATAATTCCCTTGTAACTACCATTCCCTGATTCCAGTCTGTTTTTTCTTTCAGAACACCATCTTCGTACTTTAATTCAACAAGCCCATCTGGTATTTCCTGCGCTTTTGAAATATATACACCCAATCCACTTAACAATATACCTATTGCTATCAGTACTGTTTTCATCTTAAAGTGATTTTAGTTCCTAATATGTATCTTGTCTAGTTACAAAAGAAAGGATCCCAACCGAACATCCTTCTTTTCCTTCTTTGTAAGAAAAGAAAAGGTGATACACTGCAGATTTCCTGCAAATAAAGTCAAACGCTTTATAAGTCTTTCCTGTGGCAACATTAAAGGTACTCCCAATAAGCTTATCATTATCATAAAGTTGAAGGATTGCTTCACCTTCAAACTCCTGAGCGTTACATACGCTAAAACGATAATGTGTTCCTTTATTTAGTACCACACTATACCTGGCCACTGGCGCTGGTTTTCCTTTCTTCGCTTTTTTCAAACGAACTTTGAAATCCTTCAAATAGGTAGCTTCTCCTATATCCAGTGCGCAAATATTTACTAATTCATCGTTACATTGAGCAAAAAGGCTACCCATTGAAACAAATAATGCTGTTATAAGTAATGCAAATTTTTTCATATCCCTATAGGCTTATTATAGAGTTTCTAACTTCTTCTGTTGCTGCAATAATCTTGTCGAGTTGTTCCTTTGAAATATCTACATGACTGGTCTCATTTTGAACAATCATTAAGACACCGTCTTTTTCAACAGACTCTGGCTCTCCAAGTTCATAAGTGATTGTAATCTCATCATATTGCGCTTTGATTTTTTCAATCTTGCTAATCAATTCCGCAAAATTAGGATCTGACTTGTAATTCTTTAAAATAAGTAACAAGTCATTCAGAACTATTTTCTGCTCCCCAATTCTTTCTGAGATCTCTGGGATTTCTTTCTCCTTTACAACCTGGGTT
>PKSZ01000606.1 GCA_002869425.1 Marinilabiliales bacterium | reverse complement strand
TAAAAGTATTAACAGATCAGATTGCGAGATATTTTTCCACAAACCAAAATGAATTCCATACTTATCGTTTCTAACCATCCACATAAGAAAAAGATTTAGTCTTTTTGCTGCAGAGTTTTTTTCAGGATTGGAAATATGTCTTTCTGATGAAGCATCATGCTTTACTTGCATAAATACCTTTCTAAAGCCATTGATGCCATCAAAAATACTTCTGCTTTTTCGATAGGGTTTTGTAAACACAGCTTCAAGCCCTCCCTTATTCTTATATATATTTTGAAGAGAATGAAGAAAGAAATGTAAATCAGATATATTGATAGTTCTGTGAACAAAACCATCCAGCTTGTCAATATCATTTTTTGTGGCATTCATAATAAAATCTAAAGGGTCATTTCCCAGTAGTTTAGTAAGTTTGAAGCCATTTTTTATGATCATATTTCTGTTTCCCCAAGCTATTGAGCTGGTTAGGAAAGCGGTTATTTCAATGTTTTCTTTTTTTGAAAAAGAATGAGGAACCTGAATCGGATCATGGTTAATAAATGAACGATTGTGGTATTTATGATATGCTTCATTTAGAATATCTGCAATATCATTGGTAAGAGGAGGAAAGGAATTATTACCTTTAACCTTTGATGATTTTCCTGAATTAACCATGGACAAACAGAGCAAAATATTTACAGGGAAGATACTGAATAGATGTATCAAAACAATAGAAGAATATAAACTGATACGTGATAACGACAGGGTTCTTGTGGGCATTTCCGGAGGTAAAGATTCATATACATTGCTGCATTTGCTGAAAATGGTGCAGCGTAACTACAAAATACCTTTCGAACTTATTGCTGTTCACATTTCCAATACAGCATTACCTTATAGGGTGAATACGCTGAAAATGGGAGAGATTTGTGATAAGATTAATGTTCCTTTTCATTTAAAGGAACTAAATGAAAGTGTTGAAAATCGATCTAAATCGCCTTGTTTTTATTGTAGCTGGGTTCGAAGAAAAGAAGTCTTTTTAATGGCTGATGAATTGAATGCAAATAAAATAGCCTATGGTCATCATCTGGATGATGTTAATGAAACACTGATTATGAATATGATAGTGCATGGAACTATCAGTGCATTTCCTGCCAGTAAATCATTTTTTGACGGAAAATTTGATATTATCCGACCACTTATCCTAATTTCTGAACCTGAAACAATAAGATATTCCGAAATTTATTCTTTTCCTGATGAAGAACAGAACTGTGAATTTGAAGAAAGAAATTTAAGAGATTCATTGAAAGGTGTAATGAACAATCTTTATGCACTTAAGAAAAATGCAAAAATCAATCTGTTCCGTTCAATGAGTAAAATAGATACTGACTATTTACCAGATAAAACTAAGTAAATATTTATGTTTGTGTAAGGATTTTTACAAAGCTACAATCGAAGAATAGCTTTGCATGCAGGACCATGTGGTTTTTGTTGATTAATATTAATATTCTTCTATTAACCAAAAGAGAGCGATAAATAAAAATTGCGTACTTTTGTCGTTTAATCCAATACTACAATGCTGAAAATTGTTCTTACTATATTACGTGGATTTTTAAAGTTGCGCTATAGGGTTACTTATAATGGACTTAATCAGATAAAGCATCCCGGGGCTAAGTTGTTCTTCCCAAATCACCAGGCGCAAATAGACTCTCAACTATTAGCTACAGAGTTCTATAAATATGAGAAAGTTGTACCTGTTATTGCCCATCGATTCTTTAAGAATAAATTTTTAAAGGAAATATTTTCATGGTTTGATGCTATTTCTGCCGATGATTTAAGTAGTGGAAGCAGGGATACTGAAACACTAAATAAAATTTATGGAGAAGTAAATGTAGCTTTAGGCAAGGGGAAAAGTGTGCTTTTTTATCCTGCAGGAAGACATACTGGTCAGGGTTATGAGAAAGTATATAATAAAACAGGAGCTTGGTATCTGGCAAGTAATTTACCGGAAGGAGTAAGGATATATGGTGTACGTGTTCGTGGCTTGTGGGGTAGCATCTGGTCAAATGCATGGACAGGTAAGTCTTCAAGGTTGTTTAAGAACTACTTCAGGGGAATGGGAATCATTTTTGGAAATCTTTTATTTTTTGTTCCCAAGCGTAAGATAATAATAGATATTGTTGATATAACAGATGAAGCCATTAAGAAATCTCAGGAAGGTTTAAAGAACTTCAATACATATCTTGAAAATTTCTATAATAAATATGGCGAGGAAAAGGTCTTATATCAGAAGCATTTTTTCTTTATGCCTAAGTACAACAAGGAATTACCCAAATCTATTGAAAATTCATTTGAGGAGTGGCAAAAGATTAGTAAAATAAATGAAGCCCAGGTGCCTGATGAGATTTTTGAGAAAGTAAAAGAAATAATTGTGGATGAACTGGATCTTAATCCCAAGGATGTTCATTTGAATGCGAATCTTGTTCTTGATTTGGGAGTAGATTCTATTTCATTGGTAAATATTGTGAATACTGCAGAAACTGAAATAGAATCAGCAGTAACGGTTGAGTTGGATGGTTTGAAAACAGTTGGAGATATTTGTTATGCCTTAATGGGTAAGTATGTTCCCTCAGAAGAACTCAAACCTACAAAGATATTTGAACAAATCAAACCGCCTGTTCGTGCAGGCTGTGACCCTGATGATACAATCGTTTCAGCATTTATTAAGAGCTTTACAAAGAATAAGAAAGAAATATATTGCTATGATAGTCTTTTGGGAGATTCTACACGTAAAGATTATTTATTGAAGGCAATGGTTCTTTCTAATATTATCAAGCAAAATGTAAAGGAAGAATATTTAGGTATAATGCTGCCTGCAACGCAAAGTACTTCGTTGCTTATTATGGCTTCATATTTTGCAGGTAAAATACCCGTTATGTTCAACTGGACATTGGGAAGCAGAGGGTTAAATCATTGTCTGGATATTAAGGATGTTTCAACAATTCTTACAGCTGAAAAGTTTTTCAAAAAGGTTGAAGAAGGATTACCTGATAGGATAAAGGAAAAATGTTTATTTATTGAGAAAAAAATACTATCTGCTGGTTTGGGTGTGAAACTTTCAGGCTTATGGAAAAGTATTTTTATTCCAAAATTTAAACACAAGCCAGAAGATGTTGCTGTGGTTCTGTTCACTTCGGGTAGCGAATCTCTTCCTAAAGGAGTTCCACTAACCCATAAAAATATTATACGCAATGTACATATTAGTGTAAATCATGAGAAGATGACAACCGATGCTATTATTGTAAGTGCATTGCCACAATTTCATAGCTTTGGTTTTACAGTTGGAACGGTTATACCTTGGGTTTCTAATATGAAAGTTGTTTATTCTCCTGATCCAACCGATAGCAGGGAGCTTATTCGAATTATTAGGCATACAAGAGCCAATACAAGCCCAATGACTCCTACATTCCTGAGAATGCTACTTCAGTCAGCAGAAAAGGACGATTTGAAGACAATAAGATTGATGTTTACAGCGGCTGAAAGTTTACAGCCAAAAACTGTGGAAGCTTTTTATAATAAGGCTGCTGAAGGAGCTAAAATAATTGAAGGTTATGGAATTACTGAATGTTCCCCGGTTCTTACCTTAAATCCAAGAGATTTACAGAAAATAAAAAGTGTTGGTATTTTTATGCCAAATGTAAAATACAAATTGGTTAATCCAGAAAGTTTTAAGGAAGTGGAATTGGGCGAGGAAGGATTGATTTTGGTTCATGGTCCTAATGTATTTAATGGTTACTTAGGTGAATCTGTTGAGGATCCATTTGTAACAATTGATGGAATAAAATATTATAATACAGGCGATATTGCACGACAGGATGAAGACGGGTTCTTATACATTACAGGTCGGTTGAAAAGATTTATTAAGATTGGAGGAGAAATGATTAGCCTACAATCAATAGAGAGTGCATTGGTTGAAGAATACGGTACAGGTGATGAAGTTACTTTTGCTATTGACGGAACAGATGAAGGAGATAAACCAGAAGTTATTTTGTATTCAAAGTACGAGTTCGATCTTAAAGAAGTAAATGAGGTTTTGAAAAATAAAGGATTTTCTCCTTTGGTAAAGGTTAATCGCATTGAGATGGTTCAGGAAATACCCTTACTGGGTACAGGAAAAACCGATTACAAAAACCTAAAGTATATAAATGCAGATCAGGAAATGGCTATTCAGTAATAATTTAATGAATTACTAAATAACAATCTGTTTTACAATACATTTCACAGAGATTTTATACGATCTTTCATTATATTGAACGAATGTTCATTAAATTTGTATAGCATCATACTTGTGGCTATATGAATAGGGTAAATGGATTGACACTTTTCTTCGTATTTTTTTTGATTGGTTTATGCCTTGATGGAAAATCTCAAATAGATTATTCAAATGGTAATTCTGCTTATTGTTTTGAGAAGAGCGAAGGATATAGAAATATAACCATTCAGGGTGGAGACATGGTGTATACTTTTGACTTTACCAACTATATTTATAAATCAGGAAATCATATTTTAATTCCCAATCTGGTGTCTCAGCCCAATGGTGAATATGTTGTAGATAGTCTGTTTTATGGATATGGTGTAGGTGGTCAAGCATTTGATTCTCTTTATCAATGGGATAATACAACATTGCTATCAAATTCTTCTGTTTTTGATCAGAATTTTCTTTTTGTAAGTCCGGTTTCGGATGAAGGAATGCCATATTGTAAAACCCTGCAATATGAAAATCAAAGTGGTTATAATATTAATATTT
>PKSZ01000171.1 GCA_002869425.1 Marinilabiliales bacterium | reverse complement strand
CGAGTAACTCTTCAGCTTGTGAATGGAAGTCTGTATATGCAATATGGAATTCAGGAAGCAATACAACAGCAGACTTATGTATTATTAATTTATCTGGAAATTCCAGTGATTTTGCATTAGATGATATTATGTTTGGAACGTATTGTCAAAGCACGGATGATATAGTTGTACAGGTTACGGATGCTCCATATATTTCTTTAGGAAACGATAGAGAAATGTGTGAAGGTGAGAACTTTACATTAAATCCGGGTAGTGGATATGCCAGCTACTTGTGGCAGGACGGAAGTACAAGTACCACCTATAATGTTACCGAATCAGGAATATATAATGTTACCGTAACATCCAATGAAGGATGTACATCAACAGATTCTATGAATACCAATGTTATCCCTTTTCCTCATCCTGAAATTGGAGAAGATCAAACAATCTGTGAAGGTGATTCCATTGTTTTGGATGCAGGGCCGGGTTATATATATTACAGCTGGAGCAATGGTGAAGCTACTCAGGTTGTTACGCTTACACAGGATGGTGAGTATTCTGTTTTGGTATTAAATGAATGTGGAATGAATTCAGATACCATGTATTTGCATGTTATTCAAAGTCCGGATTTACAACTTCCAGATAGTGTTTTGTTATGTGGAAATGAAATATATTCACTTGAAGCAGGTGCTAGTGCAGATTCTTATTTATGGAATACAGGCGAAAGCAGTTCTTCTATTTAAGTTAGTTCAGCAGGAACTTATAGTATAATTGCGTCTACACAAGGTTGCGAGAATTCAGATACAAGTGTGTTTATATGGAGTTCTGAACCCGAGGTAGATTTAGGAGATGATGCTGTAATTTGTGAAGATGATTCAGTTACTTTTTCTGCATCAGGTGATTATGATTTCCTATGGAGCACTGGTTCAACAGATACAATTATTTCGGTTAATCAGGAAGGAGAATATTGGTTACAGGTATCCAATGTTTGTGGTGATACCATTGATACGGTTGCCATTACAGGTGTTTATACATACCCTGATCCTGACTTGGGCGATGATCAGCAAATTTGTGAAGGAGGTATGATAACACTGCAGATAGTTGAAGATTATACAGCATATAACTGGAGCACAGGAGCTACAGATCAATCTATTGGAGTAGGAAGTTCTGGTACTTATTCGGTAACAGTAAGCAATAATGGTTGTGAAGGTTCTGATTCTGTTGATATTGTTGTAAAACCTTATCCTGAAGTAGAAATTGGAGAAAATACACTGCTTTGCGATGGAAATATAACGTACACAGTGGGAGAGGAAAATGCTCTATACAATATTTTATGGAATGATGGAAGTACAGGAACAGATTATACGGTTTCTGCTCCAGGAATTTATTCTGTTGTAGTAAGTAATTCTTGTGGAGAGGATGGCGATACAGTGGTTGTTGGGGAGTGTCCAAGTTGTATTGCAGCGTTGCCTACAGCATTTTCACCCAATGGAGATGGTCATAATGATGTGCTGCAGGTAATCGGAAATGAAATTGATGAAGTGAAGGTTCTCATATACAATAGATATGGAGAACTTGTATTTGTTATAGAATCGCTGGAGGATGCATGGGATGGTACTTTCCGTGGAAAAATGCAAACATCTGAGGTTTTTGTATACTATATGACAGCAAAATGTCTTGATGGAGAAGAGATAGAAAGAAAAGGAACAATAACAATTGTGAATTAACTGTTTTGAAAAAATTATTAATTGTCATAGCTTTTTTTATTGCAGCACTGTCAAATGCACAGGATGTTCATTTTTCGCAACCGTTCAATGCTCCGTTACTGCTAAATCCTGCATATACAGGTTATACTGTATGTAAGTTCAGAATAGGCGGGAATGTACGTACACAATGGCTCACCATTGGAAAGCCTTATATGACGGAGAATCTTTATGTTGACAGAAAAATAAACATAAAGGTGCCACGCAGAATGTGGATTGGTGTTGGCGGTACAGTTTTTAACGATAGAGCAGGCAATGGTTTTTTAAATCGTACAGCTGGTAATTTAAGCGGTTCTGCAAATATTGGTTTCTTGAGGGATAACAGGCTATTTTTAACAGTAGGTGTAGCACTGGGATTTGGAAATCGAAGTGTACGAACAGATGAACTGTTTTTTGCGGATCAGTGGAATGGAACTTCTTTTGATGGGATAGCCTCAAGTGCAGAACCTATTACCAATCAGTCAAAGTTCTTTTACAACATCGATGGGGGAGCGATGCTTAGTTATGAGCTTCCTATGGATATTCGTGCAAATATTGGTGCTTCCGTTTACCATATCAATAAACCCAATGAATCCTTTTCTGATTACCTGAAATTGCAGCGTAGGTATAATTTTCATGGTAGTATCATGAAAAGCTTAACCTATAATCTTAATCTTTTTGGAGGTGCTGTCTTTTCTATGCAGAATGGGGCACGTGAGACAAATCTGGGATTTACTCTAAGCTATACCAATTATGATTTACGTCTATTCTTTGGCGCTTGGCATCGCTTGCTCGAAGACATTATTCCAACTGCAGGATTTGAATATCGCAAGTTGCGTGTAATATTCTCATACGATCTGAATATTAGTGAATTAAAGGCTGCAAGTAGCATGCATGGTGGCCCTGAAATAGCCATTGTGAAAACTTTCAATTGTGGAGACAGAATTCCTCCGGGACGTGCAGGACGTCTGCTTATCAAGCCGCGTAAAAAGTATAAGCCTATGCCATGTCCGGCATATAAATAAAAAGGCCATCCATAAGGGACAGCCTTCCATATTTATTTCATTAAAAATATTTACATATTCCTTCGATATTTACCACCAACTTCATATAGAGCACTTGTAATTTGTCCCATAGTGCAATATTTGGCAGCTTCCATCAGGCTTTCAAAAATATTCTTATTTTGCAATGCTGAATCTTTTAATAGGCTAATTTGCTGGTCTGCTTCCTCTTTCCAGCCTTTATGCATATTGTTTATAATTTTTATCTGGTATTGCTTTTCTGTTTCTGTTGCACGAATTACTTCACCAGGTATCACTGTTGGTGATCCTTTGCTGCTCAGAAATGTATTAACACCCATAATAGGAAGTTCACCTGTGTGTTTCATGTGCTCATAATACATGGATTCTTCCTGTATCTTGCTTCTCTGGTACATGGTTTCCATGGCTCCCAGTACTCCACCACGCTCAGTAATTCTGTCAAATTCCATCATTACAGCTTCTTCAACAAGGTCTGTTAGTTCTTCAATAATAAATGAGCCTTGCAGTGGATTTTGGTTTTTAGCCAGTCCGTATTCGTGGTTAATAATCATTTGAATGGCTACCGCGCGTCGAACAGATTCTTCTGTTGGTGTTGTAATGGCTTCATCGTATGCGTTGGTATGCAGTGAATTACAGTTGTCAAAAATAGCATACACTGCCTGTAGCGTTGTCCTGATATCGTTAAAATCTATTTCCTGTGCATGCAGTGAACGACCCGAAGTTTGAATATGGTATTTCAATAGTTGACTTCTCTTGTCAGCACCGTATTTTAGCTTCATTGCCTTGCTCCAAATTCTTCTTGCAACTCTTCCCAGTACGCTGTATTCAGGATCAATACCATTGGAGAAAAAGAAGGAGAGGTTAGGAGCAAATTTATTGATATCCATTCCTCTGGATGCATAGTATTCTACGTATGTAAATCCATTGGCAAGTGTAAAGGCAAGCTGACTGATAGGATTGGCTCCGGCTTCTGCAATATGATAACCGGAAATACTTACAGAATAGAAATTACGTACATTGTTTTCAATAAAATATTCCTGAACATCACCCATTAGCTTCAATGAGAAATCCGTGCTGAAAATGCAAGTATTTTGTGCCTGATCTTCTTTTAAAATATCTGCCTGAACAGTTCCCCGAACACGACAAATGGTTTCTTCCTTAATTTTATTGTAAACATCTTTTGGTAAAACCTGATCGCCGGTAATGCCTAATAGGAATAAACCAAGACCATCATTGCCCTCTGGCAGATCACCTTGGTATGTAGGTCTTTCAATGCCTTTGTCTTTATAAATCTGTTGTATTTTGTTTTCTACCTCTTCTGTCAAACCATTTTCTTTGATGTAGACCTCACATTCCTGGTCAATGGCTGCATTCATAAAGAAAGCGGTCATCATAGGACCTGGTCCGTTAATGGTCATAGATACAGAAGTTTTTGGATCTGTAAGTCTGAAACCTGAATACAATTTCTTTGCATCGTCCAGACAACATATAGAAACACCTGAGTTTCCAATTTTACCATATATATCAGGCCGTAAATCAGGATCTTCACCATAGAGAGTTACTGAATCGTAAGCAGTTGAAAGTCTTTTGGCTGGCATTCCATATGATAAATAGTGGAATCGTTTGTTAGTACGTTCAGGACCACCTTCACCTGCAAACATACGGGTTGGGTCTTCTCCTTCTCGTTTAAATGGAAAAACACCTGCCGTAAATGGGAATTCACCCGGTACATTTTCTTGCAGATTCCAGCGCAAAATATCACCCCATCCTTTGTAGGAAGGAAGAGATATTTTAGGAATATTAAGTTGGGATAAAGATTTAGTATGGGTTTCAACCTTTATTTCCTTATCTCTAACTTTATAAACGTAATAATCATCCGAATAACGTTTCTTTTTCTCATCCCATCCTTCGATTATTTCCAGATTACGACCATCAAAATCTTTCAACAGATCTTCATACCTGCTTTTCAGGAGGCTAAGTGTGTTATCAGCGCTCTCGGTTCCTGAAACATCCTTTATTACT
>PKSZ01000170.1 GCA_002869425.1 Marinilabiliales bacterium | reverse complement strand
ATTTAATCTCTTTCCTGTAAAATCAAATAAACTTACAGAAGATGAAGCAATTTTCTCCGGCAATTTAACATAAACAAACTCTGAAGCAGGATTCGGATATATAAGAATTTCGCTTTGCAAACTATTTTCAAATATTCCAACCGGATCAATCACATGAATACAATTTTCAATTGTTACAGAATCTGATCCACAATGAGAATTTGTAGCAATCAGTTGCACATCATAATACCCTGTATCTGAATAAACATGATAGGGATTCTGATCGTTTGACTGCCCTCCATCACCAAAATTCCACAAATAATAATCAGCATAATTTGAGTTGTTTGCAAAATTTACAATTGCAGTAGGCATTTCCACTTCTGTTTGTATTGCCATAAAATCAGCAACAGGATTTCCGTACACCTGCACATAATCTGTATAAAGCAGGCTATCAGCACCGCCTTCACCCTGTGCAATCAATCCCACCGAATAAAACCCTGGAGTATTATACGTTACGGAAGGATTTTCTTCTACAGAAGACTCGCTGTCTGCTCCGGGAAATGACCATAAATAACTTAGCCCATTCTGCGTTCCATTATAAAAACTAATGGTCTCTCCCTGACATATATTTACTTCACTGGCAGTAAAAGCAACATCCGGTAATAAAACAGCTAATTGTCCATCAGATGTAACAACATTAGAAAATAAACCCGCCTGGTTTTCTGATTTAACACTTACATAATATATATCGCCATTTTGCAGATTCATAAAACCAGATGCTGTAAGCGTCGTATCCAAGCCATTGCTGGTCCAGGCCAATACATTATCTGCACCGGGGGTGGTTCCTATTGCGTACCAATATTGTACAATTCCTGAATTTGAATCCGAACTGGCAGACCAGTTTGCACTTAGTTCACTTGCAGAATGTGTACTATCCACATCCTGTGTTAGTCCATCATTCACATACATTACATCTGACGGTGGAGTCCAGTCTATATTAAAATTACCATTCTCTCTATCAGAAAAATGAAGCAAGCTATCGCGAACAATACTTTTCACCCTACAGGCAGGTAACTGTGGATCTGGATTCTGGAACCTTACATCCTGTCCGAGTACAGCCATTTCGTTTGTTATTCTTGCTTTGTAAACCTTCAAATCATCATATTCTGCTATACAATTTCCTGTTCGTAAGCTGATTGAATTACCTGATAAATAAGGATTTGGATCAGTCCATGATGAAACGACAACATCATTTTGATAGGCAGTTATTTCACCCGTTTGAGAATTGAAAACAATTTTATAATCGTACCATGTATCAGGATCAATAATCACAGGGTCATTTGTTTTTATACTGATCGTATTATCGTCTGAACGATAAATTTCACAAGCATCCTGATCGGCTCTAAAATATACCATATATGAATCCCATCGCTGAACAGAATCCGGATGTGAACAAGCAAAATGCAAGCCTGCTCTACGATTTGTTCCAGAACCACTTAATTTCATTGAAAACTGAATCATCCACGAATCTGCTGCATCAAAATTTACAGGGATATGAATATTGGAATTGATCTCAGCCTCGTCTGTCTGGATTAAAGACCCACCACTAACATTCCAGGTTCCTAATACAGTTGTCCAATCTGCATTTAAAGACTGATCAAAATTATCGTTAAAAAATCCAAGATCGGAATTGCCCCCCCACTGATTACCATCCCAGTCGAGAACCTGGTAATACGCATCAGCCAATCCATATCCAGTATTATCATGATCTGTAAAATCTAATACAAAATCGCTATTTTGCCAATCACTACTGGTATCAATTTCTGTTTCAGGAATTATACCGCATGCACCACCTTCTGCAATCCAATAAGCTTCCCAACCGGAACGAACCTGCGAGTAATCTGACTCAAAATGCAATGTCATAGTTCCTGAACCAACAACTTCAGCTCCCGGATATCCAACATAGCCTACTCCATCAAATGAATTGATCAGTGTTCCACTGGTTGTATCACCGTCATAGATATGTAGGAAATCGTAGGTTGCTTCTGTTTCAAAAGCTGTAAAATTCAGCCATATCCTGGTTGCGCCCTGTGGAGCAATCTGAATTAGATAATCTTCATCATTGTTATAGTCACCAGTACTTCCTCCAGAATCGTAAATTTTTCCCTTACAGGCGGTTAAAGTGTAATCATCAAGACTCATGGTTGTAAATACCGATTCAGAATACTCTGATATACTTGTATCACAGATAGTAGCAACACGCCAATCGTAGGTTGAGTCAGCAGCAAGTCCTGATAAGTAATAACTATTACCCGTCACCATTACATTTTGCCAGGCACCTGAAGATGATAATTTATAGCCCAGCTCATAATCGTCAACACCAGCAACCATATCCCATGTCAATTCTACTGTTGCACTCGTAATATTGCTTGCCTGAAGATTTACGGGCATATCACAGCTAGGATTCTCCAATTCATAAGACTCCATAATTGTGCATGAATTATTATCGGTAACCAGAACTGTATATATATCGGCAACCAATCCTGTTATCAAATCTGAAGTCTCACCAATTCCTGACCAATTGTAACTATAATCAGGAGTACCTCCTTCAACAAACACCTGTATACTTCCATCAGAACCTCCGTTTGAAGATGGATTCTGGATATTTGCTGAAATTATTAATTCCGTGGGTTCTGTTACTTCTGCTATTCCTTCAACATTGGCTCCCTGACTATCCGAAACTGTAACACCATAAATACCTGCCATAATTCCCGAAATCTGTTGTGTTGTTCCACCATTAGACCAGACATAAGAGTATGGAGGTATACCATGAGAAGGTTGAGCCAATACAGCTCCATTGCTTCCACCATGACATGAAACATTTGCCACAGATAGATTTAAGGTTGAAGGTATTTTACTAAACTTCACTGCATCATATGCAATCATGTTATCATCGTAACCGGTTGAATCACCAAGATACACATAGCCTGTCTGTCCCTGACCAAAAGTGTATGTCCCCAGCGATACCCACTCATCATAGTATGTGCTTTGATTAACAGGAACTATAGATACTCCACCCTCGTGATACACCCTGTATAGCGCATTAACGGCTGTGGCATAATTGGAAGGGATGTATGCAAGAACCTCATAATCACCTGCTTCAGGCAAACTTGGAGTCCAGCTAACCCAGGCAACATCCGAAATACTGGCCATTGTCATAGTATACCATGTATGTCCATTATATCCTACATTCCCATCACGAAAATAACGCTGGTGAGATGCTCCTGAATTGTTCATATAAAAACCATGATCATAAAAATTGTTATCAATCAATGTATCGTTGTATGTAGTTTCGACAGCTCTTGCCTTAGTTGTCCAAGGCACATATCCATAACTACCATTGTAATCAAGATTTTCATATCCATTGTTATAACCAGGCCAGTCGTAATAAGCCATTTCGCCATCATAGCTTGGATATCCCGGAGTATTTTTATTTCCATAAGGATCATTAAAAATCAACGTATGCTGATTGTTCACATAACCCCTGGCCAATATCAGGTGCCCGGAACTTGTTATCATTACACAAAGCGGGTGCACATAGCCCAGATCTATCTCTGTTACTGTATTTTCAAAAGTACATTGAGAAGTCCATAGCTGATTCGACTGCATATAATGATTTTCTAAGTATTGACGCTGCATTGAATTCGGGCTTCCATTACCCCACATATAACCGTAACCACCCCATGCATCAGTACCGTATGCACTTTCATAAGTATCATAATACGTTTCATTAAACCTGTAACGATCGGCCACATAAGAACCATAATCTGAAGTATGTGAATAAGGTGAGCTTGCAGTAATTGGCCAGCGAGGCAGAAGGTTATAATATGCTATTGCCATTGCACAAGTTGTAGGCGCACATGAACCACTTCCATTGTGCCAGTCAGGAGTATCATAAACCTGATTTATATAAGGTACATCAGCCAAATAAGTAATTGACTTCTGCTGCTTATTATAGAACTGACTATAATCGAAAAATGCAACATCCGGACTTCCGGAAACCATAACAGTACCACTTACAAGCTGTTTCGTAGTTATATCCAACTGTGCCAATACAATTTGTTGTTGATTATATGTCTGGTACAGAATTCTCCCTCCGGGTGAAATACTCAACTGCATCTCATGTACATCTGGAGTATGGGTTAGCTGCTGCTGTTCAATTCCCTTTGCATCAGACATATACAATTCTGACTCATGAAATACAAAATTATCAGCACTTTCTACGTGGTATATAATAAACTTTGAATCAGGTGTCCAGTCTGGTGACCCACCCGGCCCTATCTGGTAATTATGCGTTGTCTCAATATTGTAAACCCATTGCAGACCATCAGTAGTTTTATATACGATCTTTTTACTATCCGGAGACCATTTGGGATATACCGTTTGATAATCCGGTGGACTTACTTTGGTAATATTACCATTATCCAGTCCTAAAACACATAAAGCTCCTTGATTATCCGCAAAAGACACATAACTTCCATTTGGAGAAACCACAACAATATTTGCATAAAAACCAAGATTAAACTTTCGCTGTGATTGACTTTTTTTAACATATAAATCATTTCCTACTGTATAACAGACAGTACCATTATTTCCAATAGAAGGCTGACCACACAATTTACTTTTTGTATTCAAAACCAGTTGCTTATCTTTTTGCAGATCGTATAATGCAGCCTGCTGATATCCATTTTCATCTATCAGCTTATATCCCAACATTCTTCTATCCGGAGAAATGGTATAATCTCGT
>PKSZ01000178.1 GCA_002869425.1 Marinilabiliales bacterium | reverse complement strand
CGATCAGGAAAAGAAATGTGGTGTTTTATCTGGTGGTGAACGCAATCGATTACATCTTGCACTTACGTTGAAATCGGAAGCCAATGTTCTTTTATTGGATGAGCCTACTAATGACATTGATGTAAATACTTTGCGGGCATTAGAAGAAAGTCTTGAGAATTTTGCAGGATGTGCTGTTGTTATTTCTCATGATAGGTGGTTTCTGGATCGAATAGCAACCCACATACTTGCATTCGAGGGTGATAGTAGTGCTTATTATTTTGAAGGTACCTATTCAGAATATGAAGAAAATAAGAAAAAAAGGCTTGGAGACAAAGGGCCGGAAAGAATTAGATATAAAAAATTAACATCAGATTAAAGCTTGACTTTTATCAATATTTACGATTTGAAAAACACTATTTTATTCCTAATTTCGTAGTTAAACAATGATGTCATATAAAAATTTGATAATACATAATCATCCATATATAACATGAAAATCAAAAAGCATTATTTAAGCGTTATATTCGCAATTATTTCTTTGTTTCTTGTATCTTTTGTAAGTGCACAGGACAAGCTGGAAGATAAAATGATTACATCTGCTGCTAAAGGAGAATACTCAAAGGTTGTAACTCTTGTTAGCAAGAAAGGTGTAAATGTAAATGCGAAAAACCGAGCCAGGTGGACAGCATTGGCTTATGCTTCAAAATATGGGCATAAGGATATTGTTGAGTTTTTAATAGAGTCGGGCGCTGATGTGAATAAGAGCGTGAATACTGGTGAAACAGCATTGCAGGTTGCACTCAAAAGGGGGCACAAAGATATAGCTGAATTTCTGATCGAGAAAGGTGCAGATGTTAACATTAAAGATATAGTAGGGATGACAGCGCTTGCCTGGGCTGCAAAGGATGGAAATATTGAAATGGCTAAATTCCTTATTGAGCATGGTGCAAAAATTAACTGTCAGAACCCTTCAGGAAGAACACCACTTGAAATAGCATTGTCTCCTCAAATGAAAGAATTCTTAAAATCTAAAGGAGGAAAAACGGGCAAGGATCTTCTAGGGGGGTGATAATCAGGTTGTTGTTGGTAGTGTTTTTTTGATGATAATGCATTCACTTATCCAGAAGTTATTAACAAGGGCCTAATTTCAGGCCAAAAGATCTAATTTTACGTAATTTTCTAAAAATGAAATCATGGAATTGGATAAACTAAAGGCAACAGCCTCTCAGGTAAGAAGAGATATTGTTAGAATGGTTCATGCACAGAAATCAGGTCATCCGGGTGGTGCATTGGGATGTGCAGACTATGTAACAGCGTTGTATTTTGAAATCATGAATCATAATCCTGGTAACTTTACAATGGACGGAAAAGGAGAAGACCTGTTTTTCTTGTCCAACGGTCATGTTTCAGCATTGTGGTATAGCGTATTGGCTCGTAGTGGCTATTTCGAACCCCAGGAGCTTTCTACTTTTAGGAAGATTAACTCAAGGTTACAGGGACATCCTACTACTGCAGAGCATTTACCGGGCATCAGAATTGCATCAGGTTCGCTTGGTCAGGGATTATCTGTAGCTGCAGGAGCTGCACTTGCTAAGAAGTTAAATAAGGATAATTCTTTAGTATTTTCACTTCATGGCGATGGAGAAATTCAGGAGGGACAAATTTGGGAAGCTGCTATGTTTGCAGCACATCATAAAATAGATAACCTAATCTCAGCTATTGATTATAATGGAAAACAAATAGATGGTCCTGTCGATAATGTGATGTCATTGGGTGATTTGAAGAAGAAATGGGAAGCATTTGGATGGAACTGTTTTTCAATGGATGGAAACAATATGGAGGAAATTGTTTCTGTAATGAAAGATGTAAAGGCAGAAACAGGTAAGCAAAAACCATTGATGATTATCATGAGAACAGAAATGGGAATGGGAGTTGATTTTATGATGGGAACACATGCCTGGCACGGAAAAGCTCCAAACGATGAGCAGTTGGCAAAAGCTCTTGATCAATTGGATGAAACGCTGGGAGATTATTAAGGTGATTAAAAAACTCTTCTTCATATCTTTCTTATTGCTTGTAGCTGTTGTTTCAAATGCACAGGACAAGACTTTACCAAAAACAAGAATACTTTTTGTCTTTGATGCTTCAAGAAGTATGCTTGAAGTATGGGAAACAGACAGGCGTATCAATATAGCTAGAAATCTATTGATTGAAATGGTTGATAGTTTAGAAAAACTGTCAAATGTCCAAATGGCACTGCGTGTATATGGGCATCAGAAACCTGTTCCCCCCCAGGATTGCGATGATACAAGACTTGAAGTCCCTTTTGGTGATAACGCTGCTTCTAAAATCCGGCAGAAGTTAAGATATATTAGTCCCATGGGGACCACTCCAATAGCACATACTCTGAATAAATGCGGTGGAGACTTTCCAAAATGTGCTGATTGTAGAAATGTAATTATACTAATAACTGATGGTATTGAGGAATGTGGTGGAGACCCCTGTGAAGTGTCAGTGCGCCTACAGAAAAAGGGAGTGGCATTAAAACCTTTTGTTATTGGATTGGGGCTTGATATCAATTTTGAAAAGACATTCGAATGTATGGGTACATTCTATAATGCCAAAAATGAGGATGATTTTAGAAACATTCTGAATGTTGTTATTACTCAGGCATTAAATACTACATCTTTACAAGTAAACTTGTTGGATATCAATGGAAGACCAACAGAATCGGATGTCAATATGACATTTTATGATAATGTGGGCAACAGGATTATGCATAATTATATGCATACCATTAACAACAGAGGAGTGCCTGATACTGTAACACTTGATCCTTTGATAAACTATAGTATGGTGGCACATACTTTGCCTCCTGTTGGTATAGATTCACTTGAATTGATACCTGGAAAACACACCATTGCAGCTGTTGATGCACCGCAGGGATATCTTGAAGTGAAAGATGGTGGCAGAAATGTTTACAATCCTTTTCTATGCATCGTTCGAAAAGGAGGAGAAATGAACACATTGAATGTTCAAAATGTAAATGATAAAGAAAAATATATAGTTGGAAAATACGATCTGGAAATTTTAACATTACCCCGAATTTATCTTTACGATGTAAAAGTAGATCAGAGTCGTACAACAACCATTCAAATACCACAGTATGGTACATTGAATATTCAAAAATCGACGCTTGGTTATGGCAGTATTTATGTCGAAAAGAATAATGGAATGGATTGGGTTTGTAATTTGAAACCGGAATCTTTAAAAGAAACCATTCGGTTACAACCTGGAAACTACAGGCTAATATGGCGCGCCAAACATGTCAGACAATGCTTGTATACATTTCAGAAATCTTTTCGTATCGTTTCAGGAAGCTCAGAATTATTAAAACTCAATTGATAAAATGAAAAAGTTCGAATATACAGAGAAAAAAGATACCCGTTCAGGTTTTGGTGATGGCTTGTATGAACTGGGAAAGAAAAATCCCGATGTTGTTGCACTTTGCGCAGATCTAACAGGTTCATTGAAAATGAATGCTTTTGCAAATGAGTTTCCAGAAAGATTTATTCAGTCGGGAATTGCTGAGGCAAATATGATGGGAGCAGCTGCTGGAATGACCATTGGTGGTAAAATTCCTTTCGCTGGAACTTTTGCTGGTTTTGCTACAGGTAGAGTGTACGATCAAATCAGGCAGTCTATTGCGTATTCAAATAAAAATGTAAAAATTTGTGCTTCTCACGCTGGAATTACACTTGGAGAAGATGGGGCTACACACCAGATAATGGAAGATATAGGTCTCATGAAAATGTTACCCAACATGACAGTAATTAATCCATGTGATTATAATCAGACAAAAGCAGCTACTAAAGCTATTGCTGATTATATGGGGCCGGTTTATTTAAGGTTCGGACGTCCAGCTATTCCTGTTTTCACACCTGCTGATCAGAAATTTGAAATAGGAAAAGCCGTTCAGTTAACTGAAGGATCAGATCTTACTATTTTTGCAACTGGTCATCTGGTATGGGAATCAATACTTGCATGTCAAGTGTTGGAGAAAAAGGGTATCTCTGTTGAGTTGATAAATATTCATACCATTAAACCTTTGGACAAAAATGCAGTCTTACAATCGGTAGCAAAAACAAAAGCAGTGGTAACAGCAGAAGAACACATGATGAATGGTGGTCTTGGCGATTCAATCGCTCAGTTGTTGGCACTGGAAAATCCAACTCCGGTTGAGATGGTTGCAGTTGATGATACATTTGGTGAGAGTGGAACTCCTGCTCAACTGATGGAAAAATATGGAGTAGATTCGAAAAGTGTTGTTGCTGCCGCTGAAAGAGTTTTAAAGCGAAAGTAACAGTGTAACGCCGAATGAGCCAATCTGATGAAGAACTGCTGGGCTTATTTCAGCAGAAAAACAAAAAAGAATATGCGTTTGGACTTCTGGTAAAAAAATACCAGCAACGCTTGTATTGGCATATCAGAAGGATGCTCATTGATCATGATGATACGGATGATGTACTGCAAAATACTTTTATCAAAGCATGGAAGGGTTTGGATAAATTCAGGTCGGATTCAAAACTTTATACCTGGCTCTACAGGATTGCAACAAACGAAACCATAACATTTCTCAACCAGAAGAAATCCAGAGGAACAACTTCGTTTGATGATTTGAGTTATGGTATTGGTGAAGAAAGTATTGAAGGCCCATATTATTCGGGAGATGAAATTCAGCAAAAATTATACAGAGCCATAGATACTCTACCCGAAAAACAAAAACTGGTGTTTAATATGAGATATTTTGATG
>PKSZ01000079.1 GCA_002869425.1 Marinilabiliales bacterium | reverse complement strand
CAATCGACCCTGTCAGGTTTATTGGTAACAGAAGTTCAGGGAAGATGGGCTATGCTATTGCAGCTGAACTTTATCGTATGGGAGCTGATGTAACATTAATTAGTGGACCTGTTGATCTAAAGGTTCCGGAGGGTATAAAGAAGATTGAGGTGGAAAGTGCTTCTCAAATGTATGATGCATCCATGGAAATTTTCAACCAGATGGATATTGCGGTTCTTTCTGCAGCTGTTGCAGATTATAGACCATCTAAGAAAAATGAAACCAAGGTTAAAAGTGCCAGTGATACTTTCGATCTTCATTTGGTGGCAACGCAAGATATCGCAAAATCACTTGGTGAAAATAAATCAGATAAACAGATGCTTATTGGTTTTGCCCTGGAAACAGATCATGAAGAGGAAAATGCAATTTTGAAACTGAAAAAGAAAAATCTGGATTTTATTGTTTTAAATTCGTTGAATGACAAGGGCGCTGGATTTTCTGTTGATACCAATAAAATTTCGATATTATACCCGGACAATAAAAAAGAGTATTTTGAGTTAAAAAGCAAGCAGGATGTTGCCAAAGATATTGTTCAAAGAATAATAGATAGATTTAATGCATAGATTTTTCAAATATTTATTTGTATTCTTGGTTTGTATTAATGCCGGATTATTGTCTGCTCAGGAGTTAAAATGTAGGGTTCAGGTAGTTTCAAATCAGATTCAGGGTACAAATAAACAAATTTTTCAAACCTTACAGAGCGAATTATATGAATTTTTGAACAATACAAAGTGGACCAAGCATGTATACGATCTTGATGAACGCATAGAGTGTACTTTTTTACTAAACCTTGAGCAACAGGTATCTGCAGATGAGTTTAAAGGAACATTGCAAATACAGTCAAGTCGTCCTGTATATAACTCTACCTATAATTCAGTAATGTTCAATCATAAAGACGACGACCTTCATTTTAATTATATTGAATATCAGCCACTTGAGTTTAATGAATCACAGCATACTTCCAATTTAACATCTATTCTAGCATTTTATGTTTATTATATACTGGGGTTGGATTACGATTCTTTTGCCATGGAAGGTGGATCTGAATTTTTTCAGAAAGCAGAGAAAATAGTAAATAATGCTCAAAATGCACCACAATCCGGATGGAAAGCGTTTGAACATGGTAGAAATAACAGATATTGGTTGATTGAGAATATTATGAATAATAAATATTCAGGTGTCCGTGAGTTCATGTACAAATATCATCGTAGTGGCCTGGATAACATGGTCGCTAAACCCAATGAGGGAAGGGCTGAAATTGCAGAAAGCCTGAAGTTGATTCAGCGTGTAAACAGGGAAACACCAAACCTGATTATAATAAAGGTAATTATGACAGCAAAAGGAGATGAGTTGGTCAATATCTTTTCAGAGTCATTTCCTGATGAGAAAAACCGGGTATTTCAAATACTCAAAGAGCTTGATCCGGCCAATACATCCAAATACCAAAAGATTCTTTCTTCGCAATAGAAAAAAGAACAATCAAAAACAACTTACATTTATTGCCTATTGATTTTAATAATCAGTAATTTTGTATCTTAACTTTTGTTATGCTGAAGCTGCTTACCATAAAAAACTATTTGCTGATTGATGATCTTGAAATCGAATTCGATAAAGGCTTGTCCATTATCACTGGTGAAACAGGTGCAGGAAAATCAATCCTACTTGGCGCTTTGGCCTTGCTTTCAGGAAAAAGGGCAGATACACAGGTTTTAATGGATAGGGAGAGGAAGTGTATCGTTGAAGGAACTTTTGTTTTGTCTGAGGAAAAGCTTAAGGATTATTTTTCAATAAATGATTTGGATTTTGAAGAATATACTACTGTAAGGAGAGAGATATCAAGTAGTGGAAAATCAAGAGCCTTTATAAACGATACACCTGTAAATCTTAGTCAGTTGAAAGAGCTGGGGGCACAAATTATTGATATTCACTCACAACATGAAAATTTGTTGCTTTCAAATCCCGGGTTTCAATTGAGGGTTGTGGATGCCGTGGCTAAGACAACAGATCTATTGCAGGAATATAAAGGAAAGTATCTCAATTGGAAGACAATGCTGAAGAATTATGAAAAACTGAAGTTAAAGATCGAAAAGGAAAAATCTGATTTGGATTATTTTCAATATCAGTTTGATCAGTTGGAATCAGCTAATCTTAAAGAAAATGAGCAGGAAGAGCTTGAGGCAAAGCAAGTATTGCTTGATAATGCAGAAACAATAAAATCCGGATCAACAGAAATAAACGAAGCTCTTACTGGTCAGGAAGGAAATGGTGTATTAGATACAATACGATGGATTAAAAGCTCCATTGCAAAGCTTTCGGATATTTATCCTGGGGTTGAAGGATTGAAGGATAGAATGGAAAGTGTATACATTGAAATGGATGATATTGTTAACGAATTAGATAGTGCAGGAGATGAAATAGAATATGATCCGGAAAAGTTGGAGTATATACAGGAGAGATTAGGTTTAATTTATTCCCTGCAACAAAAACATAATGTTGGAGATATTGCTTCATTGATTGATCTTCGAAATGAGCTTAATGATAAAATAGCATCGATTACCATTGCCGATGAAACACTTGAAAGAGTGAAAAAGGAGATTGATAGTGCTTTTTCAGATGTTCAAAATATTGGAAATGAGCTGAGTATTAAGCGCAAAAGCACCTTTGGTAAACTGGAGAAGAAAATACTCGAAATTATTCAGCAACTGGGTATGCCTAATGCTGATTTTGAATTAAAGCATAAGCTACTGGACGAACCCGGTTCTATGGGATTTGATTCTGTGGAATTTTATTTTTCAGCCAACAAAAATATGAAGAAGGAAGAACTAGGCAAAGTAGCATCTGGTGGGGAAATGTCAAGATTGATGCTTGCTATTCGTTCTGTTCTTGCTGGGGAATCAGCTGTTCCTACCCTTATCTTAGATGAAATCGATACTGGAATATCAGGTGAAATAGCACGGAAGATGGGGTATTTGATGAAAGATTTATCACAGCATTTACAAATCATTAGCATTACTCATTTGCCTCAGGTTGCAGGTTTGGGCCAACAGCACTATAAAGTAGTGAAGAAGGAAACAAAGGATAAAACCATTACCGAAATAATTTCATTGGTAGATTCTGAACGAGTAAATGAAATTGCAGCTATGCTTAGTGGTGAGAAATTAACTGAAGCAGCACTTGAAAATGCGCAGGAGTTATTAAACTAAAGGCCGGTTATTCATAGCTTACACAATCCTCTTTTAAATGTATCATCTTTTTAATTGATTTATTGTGGTCTTTAGAAATACAAAAATATATATAGTTAAATATTTACAAATAAATCGTAATTTTGTAACCAAATTGTATTACTTAAAATCAGCGTATGTCGTATAATTTATTGAAAGGGAAACGCGGAATTATTTTTGGTGCTTTAAATGAGAAATCCATTGCATGGCAGGTTGCCGAGAGAGCTTATGAAGAGGGTGCTCGTTTTGTATTGTCGAATACGGAAACGGCTTTAAGGTTTGGTGATACCAACAAACTGGCAAAAAAGTGTAAGGCTGAAGTTATTGCTGCGGATGCAACCAATATGGACGAACTGGAAGATTTGTTTAAAGCGACAATGGAAAAGTTTGGCGGTAAGATTGATTTTATCTTGCATTCCATTGCTATGTCCATGAATGTGCGCAAAAGTCTGGCTTATGATGAATTGAATTACGATTATTTTATCAAAACAATTGATATTTCAGCTTTGTCATTTCATAAAGTTCTTCAAACGGCAAGAAAGCTTGATGCGATTAGTGATTGGGGCTCAGTATTGGCTGTTTCATACGTAGCAGCACAAAGAACGCTTTACAGGTATAATGATATGGCCGATGCAAAAGCAATTCTTGAATCTATTGCACGAAGCTTTGGATATATCTACGGAAGGGATAAGAAAATACGAATAAACACTTTATCACAGTCTCCAACGCCTACTACTGCAGGAAGTGGGGTTAAAGGGTTTGATGGATTGGTTGATTTCACAGAACGGATGTCGCCCCTCGGTAATGCTACAGCAAAGGAATGTGCCGATTTTTGTGTCGTGCTGTTTTCTGATTTAAGTAGGAAAATAACAATGCAAAATATCTATCATGATGGTGGCTTTTCAAGCATGGGAATGAGCGAACGGGCTATGATTCAGTATAATAAATCACTTGAAGTGGATGAATTGGTGAATAGGATTACTGGAATGAATGAAGAAGGTGATAAATAAATGTTACTAACTAAAACGATGTAGTGGAATTTACGTATATTTGCTAGAATTCAAATGAAACGCATCACAGTATCAGATATTGCTAAGAGCTTAGGTGTTTCCAAAACACTGGTGTCCCTTGTTCTCAATAATAAGGGGAACGAGAATAGTATTAGTCCTGATACTCAGAAAAAAGTCTGGGAAAAAGCAAAAGAACTGAACTATAAACCCAATCGGATTGCACAGGGATTAAGAACTGGAAAATCAAATATTTTGGGTTTAATTGTTGCCGATATAGCCAATCCGTTTTATGCAAAAATAGCAAGGTATATTGAAGATGCAGCCGATTCGTTTGGTTATAGTCTTATGATCTGTAGCTCTGATGAAAACGAGGAGAAAGAGAAGAAATTACTACATATGCTCAAAGAAAGGCAGGTAGATGGTTTGATTATTTCATCAACTTTATCAGAACATAGTGAGATACTTCAGCTGAAGCGTGAGAATTATCCTTTTGTGCTTATTGATAGGTATTTTCCAAGGATCGATTCAAATTATGTGGGTGTTGATAATTATGAGGGTGCTTGTCAGGCTGTTGAACACCTTATCCAAATTGGGTATAGGAAAATTGCACATTTAACGGTTTCTCCATCCTATATTACAAGTTTAAAGGATAGATCGAGAGGATATCGTGATTCGTTAAAAAAACATTCAATACGATACAATAAAAGAATAGATCGGGAAATTGATTTTAAGAACTTGCGAAAGGAACTTCAGTCAGTCTTAACAGGATTATTATCTGAGCCGGAAAATGTTCAGGCTTTATTTGTAGCCAATAATAATTTGGCCGTTGCTTGTCTTGAGTCTTTAAATGAAATGAATTTAATGATTCCCCGTGATATAGCGGTTGTTAGTTTTGATGATATTGAGCTTTTTGCACATACTTATTCTCCAATTACAGCAGTTTCTCAACCTGTTGAGGATATATGCAGTATTACAGTCAAAACATTACTCGAAGACATAAAAGCTGGAGGTAAGATGCCTAAACAACAACATATTCTTTCTCCCAACCTTATTGTCAGGCATTCTTGTGGACGATTATCCGGACGGATTAATTATCAGCAGTAGAGAATTTTATTTACAGCAATTTAATATCATATAAAATGCCTAACTTAGCACTTGAACAATGATTAGGGTGCTTTGAGGAAGTTTCTTATTCTCATATTTAGCTTAATAATTACCAGTCTTTCAGCCCAGAAAGCTTCTGATACCATTCAGTTTGAGAAGATTGATTATCCTTTCCTGGAATATTTGATAAAATCCAAGGTCGATAGCGTTAGAAGGGCTCATCAATTACTACCTTTTTTTAACGATTCCTTGTTATACCTTGCAGCCTGGGAGCAAGTTGAATACCTTAACAAGGAACAGCTTTTAACACACAGACAATTGCGAGGTAAGCTGGAAACACCGCTGCAAAGGGTAATGAATTATGGAGGACCTTATGCCAATGTTGCAGAATTGCTGGGCATTGCACATCTGAAAACTTCTACGCTTTATGATTATGCTTCTGAAGAATTAAAACATACAATATATACTTATCAGCAAACAGCAGAACATTTTATCAATCAGTGGATGATAGACCCTGAATCCCGGAGCTTTTTGTTAACCAGGAGTTTGAATGCGGCCGGGATAGTTGCAATGGCTGAGAAAAACAGCAATATAATCAAGTTGGTTGCTGTTTTTGGTAAGTATTTGGATGAAAAGCAAATTCAAAATAGCATATATTTTCATCCACATGATTACAGCAATTACAAGGCCTTAAAAGCTGAGTATGACAATCAGTCACAGTATCCGGTTCATACAAAACATGCTTTTAAAATTGAAAAGAATGGTGATGCAGATTTTTTACGATCTCTCGAAAGGAAAATTCCAGATAGAAAAGAGTTAAAACTGTATGTAGAAACTGATAGTGTTTTCCTTAGGTTGGAAGATAAGAAATTACTACGTTTTTTACTGGACGGTAGTAAGGATGGCTTTGTGTTGGAAATGGTTCCTAAAAGTCATTACAAATGTAATCAACAAGCATACTATCAGTATCCTGCACGCCGTAATAATCGTTGTATCTTTTCCGGAAAGATTGCCGAACCTGTATATAGAGATAAACTAGTTGACAATGATGATTATAGGAGCAGGAGGCGGGATATCGTTTTGAATCTTGGAGTAAAACCAGATTTATTTAACCCGGATGAATATGAGATGAATGCACTGTATTTAAAAGACAATAAGTTATCAATGGTATTGTTGCAGTCATCTTTGTGTGGAGAGCTCCTTATATCGGAACCTGCAAGTCTGGAAATGATTTATCCTTTTGATGATGTGAATTATCTTCCTGACGTCGAAAAAGATACTTTGGATCTGAAAGTTTTTTACGATAGAGGTGAAGTTGATGCTGATTTCAAGGAGATTTTTCCCTATATCAAACAGTTACAGGAGAAAAATTATATTGTAGGAAAGGTTGAAATAGAGGCCTGTGCCAGTGTTGAAGGAACGGCTGAAGGCAATAGGAAGCTGTTTACACAGAGAGTAGAAAAATTTGTAAGCAGATTCAGGGATTTTCAGGATAAGAAAATTGAGCTTGAAGTGAATACGCAGGAAAATTGGAAAATGTTTTATGAACAGATTAAGTCGAGCGATTATGAATGGTTACAAAAGGAGGATACTTCAGATATAAGATCTTATGTAAATGATCCCGAAAATTTACCTGCTTTTGAAGATATGCTGGATCAGCAAAGATATGCAAGTATAAGGGTTATTGCATTGCCCGATCTTTCTGATAAAAGTAAATGCGATTATGCTCGTAGTGAATCCATTCTGTATAGGGATAGCATTGTGAAAATGTTAGGCGATCAGAATAAATATTCTAAAGAATTAGTAAAGGCTTTTAAGCATTGGAAATCAATTCAATTGTTTATGTATCAAATGTATTTTAAAGGTTTGATTAAGGACAATGATTTGCATGTCTTCAATTTTCCCGATCAGGAAGTATATTATCCTATGATCTTTAATCAAACTATGTTTGAGTTTCGAAGGGCAGTTCTTCAGGAGAATTTTTTGGAAGATGAATTGATGGATAAAGAAATAGAGCTTTTTGAATCGTTACGTATGATTTATTCTCCTTTGGTTAGTTCTTTATATTACTATACTATCTTGTGTTTGATGGCCAATCAACCGCAAAATACTTACTTCACAGATGAGATTCCTGTAAAAATGCAACGTTCGTATCTTTCTAAATTGAGCCCTTCTATTCCCGATTCTGTAACTAAGGTTTTAAAATTGAATTATCATTTAAGAAATTCAATTGAATTATATCAAAACAATAAAAGCAGAAGAGCAAAAACTTCATTGAATTTTCTAGTGTCAGGGTATGTGAAAGACACCAACGATATTGTTCCTTTGGCCAGACATTTATTGCTTTTTGGTTCCGATAAAATTCTTACAAAGTTTATAGATCGGTATGTTTTTGTGGAAGAACCTGTTCATTCTGCTTTACAGTTTTATTTGAAATATAAATACAGCGATTATGCCTGGTCGAAACCATTTATTTATTATTCTGAGCTTTTTGAAGCTGCTCATAACCTCTCAAATGATGAGTGGTGTTCATTGTTTGGGGCACCTTGTGGTATAAGTATCCAGATCTTTGATTATGAACCTCTATGGTTAATGTATTGTGAAAAGTGTGGTAAGGAATAAATGAATATTTTAATTAATTGTAATTTTGACGCATTGAATTATTGAATTATGAAAGAGTTGTTTATTGTCATTGTTATTTTGCTTAGTCCTTTTGTTGTTAGTTCTCAGGATAAAGATTCAGCAATTATTGCAGATATCTACAATGAGGCTTTGTTATCTGGTTTTTCAATGAATACGCTTCAATACTTATGCACAGAAATAGGTCCGAGGATGACAGGAACCGAACAAGCAGACAAAGCTGTTGAATACACATATGAAGTAATGCAAAAACTCAATGTTGATTCCGTATATAAGCAAGAAGTAAAAGTTCCAAATTGGAATATTTATAAAAGAGCTTCTGCAACATTGTATCAAGATGGAAAAGAACAGAACCTGAATGTGGATGCTGTCGGAGGATCAGTAGGAACATCCGGTAAGGAGTTGAAAGCGCAAGTGGTAGAGATAAGATCCCGTAAGGAAATTAAAAGATTAGGAAGAGAGAACCTGGAAGGTAAGATCGTTTTTTTGAATCAGAAGATGGATGCAACCTTGCTTAATCCTTTTCAGGCTTATGGTGAGGCAGCATGGCAACGGGTTCATGGAGCCAGTGAGGCAGCAGAATATGGCGCTGTTGCAGTTTTAATACGCTCTTTGTCTTTAACGGCTGATGATTATCCACATACTGGAATTATGCGGTATAAAGAGGGTGTTGAAAAGATACCTTCTTTGGCTTTGAGTACAAATGATGCAAATTTATTATCACGAATATTAAGAGCTTGTCCAGATTGTGAAATTGGACTATCTCTGGATGCAAAATGGGAAGAAGATACGATTTCATATAATGTTGTGGGTGAAATCCGGGGAAGTAAGTACCCTGAAGAAATAATTACGGTGGGTGGCCATTTGGATAGCTGGTTTAATGATCCTGGAGCTCACGACGATGGAGCAGGCTGTGTGCAATCTATAGAGGTGTTGCGTATTTTTAAGAAACTTGGAATACAACCCAAAAGAACCATTAGGGTTGTAATGTTTATGGACGAAG
>PKSZ01000716.1 GCA_002869425.1 Marinilabiliales bacterium | reverse complement strand
TCAAACATGATTGAAATGATTTCATTACCGGCTTCATCAGATTCTCTGTAAATAAAATCACCTTTGCTGCCGGTTTTGGAATCGTTGTCTTTTTCAAAATAGGCATTTTGAAAACCTGTTGCACGAAGCTTGTTGAACTCCGCTTCACAATGTTGTTCAAGGGTTTCACCGATCATTTTTGTGGAGAGCTTAAGCTTCATGTCCTTGCGAAGGGCTATTTCTTCATCTTTAAGCTTAATAATATCATCCTTGGTTTTGAGTTCTGCTGAAAATTTTTCGTGTAAAGATTTCTCCAGCAAGAGTTTTTCTGTCTCTTTATTTTTTAATTCATTGGCAAAATTATCACGTTCTTTTTCAATGGCTTTTATTGCTTCGCTTACTGCCAGCTTCTTGTCCGTTTCCGAATTCTGAATTTTCGATTTCATATCGGCAATTTCAGATTCCTTTTTGGCCAGTTGTTCGGCAAGCTCAAGCTCCTTTTTTACTTTCAATTCACTTATTTCCTGGTCTTTTTTTGCAAGATCTTCCTGTAACGAATTGGTAAGCTTTGCTTCAGCAAGTTTAACCGCATTTATTTTTTCCTTTTCAGCAAGCTGCAGTCGGTTGTGTAATTCTTCTTCAAATTGGTGATCCCGAACTTGTTTAAGAATGTCTGCATATCCTGCTTCATCTACTTTAAAGGCTTTGTTACAATGGGGACAAATTATTTCATTCATATGATTTACAATTTACCTACAATTCACATTTATATGAAGAAGAAATTTACATAAAAAGGAAATAAAACACAAACATCATATTCATGAAAATGTACTTTTAAAATTGTAGACCGGAATTAGATAAGGCTAGGGTCTGGTATTGAGAATAATTTTTTAAAAGTAGTAAATTCTGAATCTGTTATTTATTATAAATATTGACCTTATCGTGAATCGGTAACGAAGTAGAATAAACTTATATGTTGCATAATATGATAATTCTGGAAAACAATTACAAACAAAATCCAGATATTTCCGTATAAGATATACCGAAATAAATAAATGCAATAAAAATTAAATAATGGATATTGAAATTCGCATCAGGGAGAGAGAAAAAGATATTATGCAATTGTTTAAGCATATGATAAATGCTTTTGTATTATTTCGCTCAGTTTTTGATGAACAGGGTAACTTTATTAGTTATCGGTTTTCCTTTATTAATGATGCGTATGAAAAAATTACAGGTGTAAAAAATGATGAAGTATATGGAAAAACGGTACATGAGGTTTGGCCGGAAACAGAAAATGAATGGATAGAACGTTATGGAAAAGTAGCCATGACCGGTGAGCCTGATACTTTTGAATTATTTCATAAGCCAACGAATAAATTGTATAGATGTAATGTTTACAGACCATTTGATAACAATGAGCAATTTTGTGTAATGTTTGAGGATATTACAACAATAAAAAAGACACAAAATAAAATATACAGTTTATACGATGCTGCAAAGATTGTTCAACAACTGGGTGATTTTAAGGTTACGGCCCAAAAATTATTCAACAAATGCAAAAAATTAACAGGTGCAACTTCAGGCTATGTGGCTTTGCTTTCAGAAAATGGAGAAGAAAATGAAGTATTATTCCTGGATAGTGGAGGCTTGGCGTGTTCTGTGGATGAAAGCCTTCCTATGCCGATAAGGGGGCTGCGCAGTGAGGCATACAAATTATCCAAAGCGGTTTATCATAACGATTTTATGAACTCTGAGCATATCAAATTTATGCCTGAGGGTCATATGGTACTTAAAAATGTAATGTTTGCTCCTCTTGTGATTAATAATAAAACTGTTGGACTTATAGGAATAGCAAATAAACCAACAGACTTTACTGAGGATGACTTGGAGATAATTACTCCAATGGCAGAATTGGCAGCTGTTGCATTGGTCAATTCCAGGAACTTAACAGAATTAGGCAAAACAAATGATGAACTGGAAAAAATTAACGAGAAATTTTCGACCATCTTTAATATGTCGCGCGCAATGATTTTCGTAGCAGACCTAAATACTGCTACATTCAAATTTATTAATCCCTCGTTTTTAAGAGTACTTGGTTACAATAATCAGGAACTTTTAGATCAGCCATTTTTAAACTTTATTCATCCGGATGATGTACAAGATACACTTAATGTGATTGAAGAGGAATTAAAGAAAGAAAAACAGGTTATAAGTTTTGAAAACAGGTATAAATGCAAAAATGGAGATTATGTATGGTTATCATGGAATTCGTTTCCCAAAGTGGAAAAGGGAATAACTTATGCAATAGCCAATGACATAACCGAAATAAAGAATAATGAACAAGAGTTGTTAAAAGCCAAAGAAAGAGTAGAAGAAAGTGAAGCTTTTTTTAAACTATTATTTGAAAAACACAACGCAATAATGCTATTAATTAATCATGTAACAGGATCAATTATTAAAGCAAATAGAGCAGCAGTTGATTTTTATGGTTATCCGGAAGAGGATCTGTTATTAATGAAAATTCAAAATATTAACACCCTCTCTGATGAACAAATTGAACAAGAAAGGCTTAACGCGTTAATGTATCATAAAAATTATTTTATATTTGACCATGAATTGGCTTCAGGAGAAAGAAAAATTGTAGAGGTGCATTCAAGCCCAATAATTTACAAGAAGAAAAAGGTGCTCTTTTCTATTATTCATGATGTTACGGATAGAAAAGAGCAGGAGAAGCAAACTATTTTAGCCAAGGAAGCAGCAGAAAAAAGTGATCGTTTAAAAACAGCTTTTCTTAATAATCTCTCGCATGAGATTAGAACACCACTGAACGGAATTATGGGTTTTGCGCAATTATTATATTCCAATAAAGACATTTCCAAATCAAAAATTGCTTCCTTTTCGAAAATAATATGGGAAAATTAAGATCGACTGTTAAATGTGATTGACGATATATTGAAAATTTCAAAATTGGATACAGGAAATATTGAGATTTGCGACGAGGAGATAGATGTAGATAGCTTCTTGGAGTCAATTGAATTAACATTTAAATCAGAAATTGAGCATAATAAACTTAAATTATTAATTGATAATAATAAGAAGACAAGGATATTAAGTGATGAACAAAAAATCTTCCAGATATTTAGTAATCTTATACAGAATGCAATAAAATTTACAGATGAAGGTGTTATACAATTGAATTGTTTGGTGTTTGAAGAGAAAGTTAGATTTTCCGTGAAAGATGAAGGCATCGGGATAAAGGAACAAGATTTTGAAAAGATATTCGAAAGATTTGGACAAACTGAAATGGGTGCAGCACGACGTTACGGAGGCACCGGACTTGGATTATCTATTGCAAAAGGATTTGTAGAATTACTGGGTGGCAAAATATGGTGTGAATCCGAGATGGGAAAAGGATCAGAATTCTTTTTTGAAATCCCTGCGAAAATACTTGAAGTCAAAGAAAAGAAGAATGATGTAGATAATCAGTCTCTAAACGAGGAAATTGCAGGCGGTTTATCTTTTTTGGTAGCAGAAGATGAGTATTCGAACTTTGTATATTTAAATGAATTGATCGACAGTGAACGAAACAGTATCGTTCATGTTTATAATGGAAAAGATGCTGTAGATTTTTTCAAAAAAGGTAAATCATTTGATATTGTTTTGATGGATTTAAAAATGCCTGTAATGGGAGGACTTGAAGCAACAGAAGAAATAAAGAAGATTAACCCCAAACAGGTTATTATTGCACAAACAGCTTATGCTACAAGCTACGATGAAAAGAAATGTATAGAAGCTGGTTGTAATGCCTACATCTCCAAACCCATCAACCCTCAACAGTTTTATGCTTTGGTAAACCAATATAAGAAAAAAAAAATATTAATAATCTGAAAAATTGATTTTAAAATGAAAGAAGATTATTCATGGTTATGGAATAAAAGCAAGATAGAAACAGAAACCAGCTATGTACCATTTTATGGCGATGTAACCGATTTAAATACAGAAAGAACCATATTATACTGTGTTGAAAAAGAAACAATGAAAAGCATTGTTTCTGATTTAATGGATTTACTGGAAACATCGGTTGCGGTTTATGAGAAGAATGGCGATTATGCCTTTGGTATGTTTGTATCCGGATGGTGCCAGGTTATGGATTCTGCTTCACGGAGATTATGCAATACAGAAGATAATAAGAAAGCATTAACATGTGGAAAATGGCTGTGTCATGAAAATTGCTGGAACGATTCAGCAAAAAAGGCTATTGAAACCGGAAAATCAACAGATATAAATTGCATTGGTGGTATTAAGCTTTATGCAGAGCCCATTATCGTGAAAGGAGAAGTTGTGGGAACTATCAATATTGGATATGGCAACCCTCCAAAATCAGAAGAAAAGCTTAAGAAGCTTGCGAAAGAGTTCAATGTAAAATTTGACGATCTTAAAAAAGCTGCTAATGAATACAATAGTAGGCCTGAATTCTTAATTAATCTTTCAAAAAAGAGACTGAAGAATACAGCCAGATTAATAGCAGAATTAATAATAGACAAAAAGAAGAGTAAGCAAATAGAGGAGAGTGAAGATAAAATTAGATCGATTCTTTAAAATACTACAAGTCTATTTTATAAACATGATATTAACCACAAACTATCCTACTTAAGTCCCCAAGTTGAAGATATTTTAGGATATACACCTGAGGAAGCTATGGTTGTCTGGACAGAGCTGGCTACAGACGATGAAATCAATGAAATTGGTTATAATAAAACAGTAAAGGCAATTGAAACAGGAAAGCATCAGGAGCCATATGAGCTTGAGTTACGGCATAAAACC
>PKSZ01000486.1 GCA_002869425.1 Marinilabiliales bacterium | reverse complement strand
ACAAAAAGAACTTGATGAAAAAACAAAAGGAATAGTCTATAGGATACCGGATTATACAAACTTTGCACTCCAGCTTGGCAGTTTAACTGTCTTCGAGACAAGTGCTCCAATCAACCAGCTTGGAACAACGAACACTTTGCCATCCAGCATATTAAAAGAAAAAAGGGAGGTAAGCTTTAATCCTGAGACAGGAGAGTTATTACAAATTCAGTAAGAACTAATAGCTACTCTTAAATGTTTTCAGGTATTCCTGAAATTGTTCTGTTTTATAATCTCCCTCCCTAATAAATTTTAGTATAGGCTCCAGTCCCTGAGGAGATCTGTATTCCGGAACTGCCGTAATCAACTTGTTATTTCCATCAATAAATACGAATGAAGGAAAAATCATTTTCCCCTGTAAAGCACTAACGGCAAATGAATGATATGGATGCGCTTTCCCTTCATTCACCATTTGCCCATCAAACATTGTAATGGTGTCTTTGGATAAAGCATTAAAATGAACAGCATAAAAATTTTCATTAATATACTTTGCAATAATAGAATCCGTATAGGTTGTTCGGAACATTAACTTACTAAGGCTTGCCCAGGGTGTATAAATATCCAGGAAAATCATTTTAGGCTCTTTGGCATTCTGATCTATTGCCTCCTGCATACCCATCCAGTTAATCATGGTGGTATCATATGTTGCCGGTTCAGTCTTAAAAGCCTTCTGAAAATAAGCATTAAACTGGTCAAAAGGTGTACTCTTATAAACATTTTCACCAAAATACATGATAAAAGGCTCAATATTAGATGGTGATTTATAACCCGGAACAGGACTTAGATTATTCAAATGTTCATCAAGGTAAACAATTGTTGGAAAAGACATTTTATTATTCATCAACTCCTTGGCAAGATTATGCGTAGGTTTTCTCCCTTTCCTACCCTCCTTCTCCATCTGCAAAATTTGCTGTGCACCTTCATTGACATATGTTTTTCCGTTAAAAACAATGGTGTCGGCTGTTTCTGCATCAAACTTTACAGCATAAAAATACTGGTTAATGTATGCGGCAATATTAGGATGCTTAAAGGTTTCGGCATCCATCTTCTTACACCAACCGCACCAGTCAGTATACATGTCAATAAGAATTTTCTTAGGTTGCTTTTTTACCAGCTCCTGGGCTTCCTCAATGGTAAACCATTTTACTTCCTGCTGCAACCGCTGGGCTGTAGTTTTAACAGCAAAAAGAACCAATATATATAACCAGATAAATTTAATTTTCATACAACATTTACAATTTACAGTTCGTAATTACTCATTTCAAAATTATATAATGTTTAACGGAATTCCTCAATTTTATATGCATTTCTACAAGCATACAAATCGGCAAAACAGTAACGAAAACCTTAACTTTCTGATTAGTTGATATTATCACATGATTTGCAATTTGTTAAGCTTTGTTAAATTCGGCTTTTCACCAAAAGTATATTGTTAAAAACATGTCGAGTTTTTAAAATTATTAAAATAAAAATGTACTTTTAGCTGTTATTAGAGTCAAAAACACAGGTAGAATAAAAACTATTAAGATGAAAATTAGCGAGTTATATCCAAATCATTTATGGACTGCATTTGAAAAAATATGTGAAATTCCCCATCCATCTAAAAAAGAAGCGCAAATTATTGAGTTTGCAAAGAAATTTGGTGAGGACCTAAACCTTGAAACGTTGGTAGATGGAGTCGGTAATGTGCTAATCAGAAAACCTGCCACACCAGGTATGGAAAATAGGAAAACTGTTGTTTTACAGGGACATCTTGATATGGTTCCTCAAAAAAATTCAGACACCAATCACGACTTTGAAAAAGATTCAATAAAGGCTTTTATTGATGGAGACTGGGTAACAGCAGAAGGTACAACACTGGGTGCTGATAATGGTATTGGTGTAGCTGCAGCAATGGCTGTACTGCAATCAACGGATGTTGAACATGGCCCTATTGAAGCTCTCTTTACTATTGATGAAGAAACAGGAATGACCGGTGCTTTTGAACTAAAGCCAAACTGGTTGAAAGGTGATATTTTGATGAATTTGGATTCTGAAGATGAAGGTGAACTTTATATCGGTTGCGCCGGTGGTATGGATGCAAATGTTTCAATGACCTATACTGAAGAAAATTGTCCTTCAGGATATCAGGCATACAAACTTGAAGTAAAAGGACTAAAAGGCGGTCATTCAGGAATGGATATACCTTTGGGTAGAGGCAATTCAAATAAACTTCTTAACCGCTTTTTAACGCATGCCATTGAGAAACATAATCTTCGCATTGCAGAAATAGAAGGAGGTAGTTTAAGGAATGCAATACCTCGTGAATCTTTTGCAACTATCGTAATACCTGAATCAGGAATCACAGAATTTGAAGCCTGTATTACCAAATATGAAGAAACCTACAAAAGTGAACTCGAACTGGTAGAGCCTGAATTAAGTTTTAAAGCATTGAAAACGGAACTTCCTGCTAAAGTGATGGAAGAGAAAATTCAGAAAAATTTTGTGAATTTGGTTTATGGAATACCTCATGGTGTGATTCGTATGAGCGATGCTATGCCAGGTGTTGTTGAAACATCCATTAATCTTGCTATTGTTTCTGTGAAAAACGGAAAAATAAGTATAAGCTGCCTTATGAGAAGCGCTGTTGATTCAGCAAAACATAATCTTGCAGCTCAAATAAAGAGCATTTGTGATCTTGCCTGCGCAGATGTGGTCTTTGAAGGAGAATATCCTGGTTGGAAACCCAATGCAGAATCTCCAATTCTGAAAACCATGAAGGAAGTTTACAACAACAAGTATGGCAAAATTCCTGAGGTAAAAGTAATTCACGCAGGTTTAGAATGTGGAATTTTAGGTGCAGCATATCCAAACTGGGATATGATTTCTTTTGGACCAACCATCCGATTCCCTCACTCTCCTGATGAAAAAGTAAAAATTGAGACTGTTGGTAAATTCTGGGATTTCTTAGTTGAAACACTAAAGAATGTACCTGTTAAGTAATAAATCATAATAAAATTTAACCAAAATGGTAGAAAAAGTACAGCAAACTTTGAGAGATAAAGCAGGTGCAAGATGGTTAGCACTGATTTTGGTGAGTGGATTAATGTTTGCCACTTATTGGTTTCAAGATTTCTTTTCTGGTTTAAAAGAAATGATGGAAACCGAATTGAATATAAATAGTGAAGAATTTGGTAGATTAATTGGATTAACCACAATTGCCAATATGTTTGGTATGATCATTATCGGTGGTGTTATACTGGATAAGTGGGGATTGAGAACTGCCGGACTGGCATTTGGTTCTCTTGCCGTAATTGGTGGATCTATTACAGCCATGGCCTCTGCTGGATTTTTTGGCAACGATCATGGTACACAGTTAACAATGATGATCATTGGACGAGTTATGTTTGGTTCGGGATTGGAGGTTGTTTGCGTTGTTGCAACCACTGCAATGGTGAAATGGTTTAAAGGCTATGAACTGGCGCTTGCAATGGCAATAAACATGGGATTTGGCCGACTGGGTTCAGCTATGGGTATTGCTCTATCTCCTGATCTAACAGGAACCGTATCTCCTGCGGTAGTTTTCGCAGCAGGTCTACTGGGTGTAGCACTCATCATGTTTGTAATCTACATATTCTTTGATATTAAACTGGATAAGCAAACTAAAGCAAAAGCAAAAGCAGAAGCAGAAGCGAGTAATGAAGAGGTTAAAGAAGAGGTTGATGAAGATTTCAAATTTTCAGACCTTATTAAATTGATTAAAAACCCTTCATTTCTGTATATTGCACTACTCTGTGTTTCATTTTACGCAGCTGTTTTCCCTTTTATTCAATATGCTCCCGATCTATTGGTAAATAAATTCAACTTTACAGCATCTCTTCCTGAAGGAGGATTTCAAATTAATGGAAGTACATCAATTGGTACGGCTGTAATTTATATTGGTTTGTTTATATATGCTCTACTGTTTACTATGGTTCCGGCAAATATCAAATCAACATCAAAAAAGATATTTTCGCTGGTTATAATAACTGCATCATTTGCCGTTTTGGCCTACTTGTTAAGAGAAACTTTTGCAATATGGTTTAATGATGGTTCTAAAACAGCTAGTCTTATACCTTTGGGTACAATTATCTTTACACCTATTTTTGGAAACTATGTTGATAAGAAAGGAAAGGCTGCATCCTTGATGATATTAGGATCATTATTGCTGATTTTCGCACACTTATCATTATCACTGGGAAATAGTGTATACTTGGCCTATTTGGGACTTTTATCATTGGGTATTGCTTTCTCACTGGTTCCTGCTGCAATGTGGCCTTCAGTATCTAAGATTGTACCTCAAAAAAGATTGGGAACTGCATATTCTTCAATGTTTACCATTCAAAACTGGGGTCTAGGTCTGTTTTTCTGGGGAATTGGATTTGTTCTTCAAAAAGTGAACCCATCTGTTGCCATTAGCCGTGGTGCATTAAATGAAGATTTAGTACTTCAGGGTATGTCTCCTGATCAAATTGAATCTCATATTATCATGCTTAAAGAAACAGGACAGTATCCTACTTATGATTATATGATACCAATACTTGTCTTGGTATTTTGTGGAGTCATATCCATTTTCTTAGCATTTAAACTTAAAAAAGCAGATAAAAAACAAGCGTATGGTCTTGAGCTTCCAAACGAACAATAAAGATCTTACTGACTTAAAAATTATTGAACCCATAATCGACAAAAAAACTTAGTTATTTTGTTTGAAAAATTTGAGGTTGTTTTTGAAATTAATAAAGCAACCTCTTT
>PKSZ01000626.1 GCA_002869425.1 Marinilabiliales bacterium | reverse complement strand
TCGACGACGGACTATTCCCAACAGTAACTCAGGAATACTATATTCATGTAATGACCAATAGTATTTTTGAGGTGGATAATTCATTGTTATCATTATATCCTAATCCTGCAAACGAAATGGTATATGTGGATTATAACACTCAGGGTGATGATATATCAATGAATATATACAATATGTTAGGAGAAATAGTATATACTTTAAATGCTGAGACATCAGGAAGATATCATACAAGTATCGATATTTCTGAATTTAGCACAGGAATATATACTGTTGAACTGATGAGTGGAGAGAAAATCTCATTCAAGAAACTAATTGTAGAATAATAGTTATTAGTATTTTAGAAGAGGGCTGTCAAGTGAGGCAGCCCTTTTTCATTTAAATAAACTGATAATGCTTTCTGACTGGCTTCTTAACCTCCCATTTGCATTGTAAGCCTTTGGCGAATGTTACGAAATCTCCTGATTTGATTTCATATTGTTTTGTCTCGGTGTAAACCACTATTTCACCTTCGAGAATAAAGCATTCTTCTGTAGATTCATAGTACCAGTCAAACTGAGAAATTTCCTTTTCCTATATTGGCCAGCTGTTTATATTTTTCTCTTTTAACTGTTTTAGATCAAGCTTTTTAATCGAAACTTCTTCCATTTTTATTACTTTTATAGTTGAAAATCAAAGTTAGTAAATCAATTGTTAATCTTGCTTCATTATTCCTCCCTTAGTTGTCGTCAAAATTTATTTAGGAATATGTTGTAAATGAAATATTTATATGAAAAAAATTATAGGTTTTTATTTGTTGTTTTGTTTTGCCCTAAGCTTGTCTGCACAGCCATGGATGAATAATATTCCTGCTGATAAGAGGGGTGAAACACCAAAGTTTTATGACATCCAAAGTGCTTTTAATGATTACTGGGAAGGAAAGGAAATTGAAAAAGGAAAGGGCTGGAAACAGTTTAAACGTTGGGAGGAATTCATGGAGGCAAGAGTATATCCTTCTGGTGAATTAAACTATAAAGCAATACGAACAGAAATGTTCAATGCGCGTTCGGGCAACAAAACAACAGCTGGAAACTGGTCTCACCTTGGCCCCGATGATACTCCAACAGATATTAATTACGGCTACAGAAGAGGTGTAGGGCGTGTTAATTGCATAGCTTTTCATCCAACAGATGATAACATAATGTATGTTGGTGCACCATCCGGTGGATTATGGATTACTACAGATAGTGGAAATTCTTGGTCAACAACAACGGATGAATTACCAAGCATGGGAATTTCAGATATCGCCATTCATCCTGATGATCCTTCAATCATTTATATAGCCACTGGAGACGGTGATGCAAGTGATACTTACAGCGTGGGTATTATGAAGTCAGAAGACGGAGGTCAAACTTTCACAAGCACTTCATTCTCTTCAACAGTTGATTATGGTTTGGTTATTCGTAGGATACTTATTAACCCTCAGAACCCACAGATAATGCTAATTGCAACGAGTAATGGTATTTTTCGATCTACGGATGATGGGATTACCTGGGGCTCAGTTCAAACAGGGCATTTCAAAGATATGGAATTTAAGCCTGGCGATCCTACAGTTGTTTATGCTGCTAAGTTTGGTTATTACGGAAATGCAGATATATATAAATCAACAGATGGCGGAGCTTCTTTTTCTGCAATAACACCAGCAGGGCTTGATATTTCGGAAGTAGACAGGATTGAAATGGCAGTTACTCCGGCTAACGCTTCTTGCTTGTACGCTGTATGTAGTCGCTCAGATAATGATGGCTTTCATAGTTTATTTAAATCAACTGATGAAGGCCAGACCTGGACAAAAACCATTGATTCTACTACTGTAAACTTATTAGGCTGGAGCTCTGATGGTAGTGATTCCGGTGGCCAGGGATGGTATGATCTAGCCATAGCAGCTTCTCCATCAGATGAGAATGAACTGTATATTGGTGGAGTAAACACATGGAAATCAACCGATGGTGGTTTAACATTTGATCTGAATTCTCATTGGTATGGTGATGGTGGTGTAGCATATGTTCACGCAGATCAACATATGTTGATTTTTAATGAAAATACAGGAAATTTATTCTCATGAAATGATGGCGGGTTATACAAAACTTCTGATGGTGTTAACTGGATAGATATAAGCGATGGTATTCAGATTCTGCAGATTTACAGGATGGGTTCAGCAGCTGCGGATGAGAATATTTGTATTACCGGAGCACAGGATAATGGAACAATGAAATACAATGCTGGTGTGTGGAATGCTGTGATTGGTGGAGATGGTATGGAATGTTTTATTGATGAAAACAATTCTTCTACCATGTATGGTACTGTTTATTATGGTGCGTTATATAAATCGACTAATGGAGGATATGATTTTAATGAGATTACTCCTTTAGCAGCAGAAGATGGAGCTTGGGTAACACCTTTTGCTACAGAACCGGGAAATTCAAATGTTATTTATGGAGGCTATACGGATGTTTTTAAAACCTCTGATGCTGGCAATTCATGGACACAGATATCTACCGATTTAACTGGTGGCACAACATTAAGATCGTTAGCTGTGGCACCATCCAATACAGATGTAATTTATGCAGCAACGTATACAAGTATCTGGAAAACCACAGATGGAGGAACAACTTGGTCAGATATATCAAGTGGGTTCCCCGTTTTATCCATAAAATATATTACCGTATCAGATACTGATCCTGGTAATATCTGGGTATCCTTGTCTGGTTATACAGCAGGTGAAAAAGTGTATACAAGCACTGATGGCGGAAATAGCTGGTCTAATTTTTCTGATGGCTTACCCAATTTACCTGTAAACTGCGTTTTGTATGAAAATGAATCTAATGATGCAATCTATGCAGGAACAGATGTTGGAGTTTATTATAGAAATGAAAGTATGTCTGCATGGGAATTATTTTCTGAAGGATTACCCAACGTTATTGTAAACGAATTGGAAATACACTATGCTTCAGGTAAAATCAGAGCTGCTACTTTTGGAAGAGGCTTGTGGGAATCTGATTTATATACAAGTTCTTCAGCGCTAGAATTGTCCTTTGTTGTAAGCGATGGTATATGCAATGGTGATTGTGCTGGTGAAATAGATTTAACTGTCTCCGGTGGTGCAGAGCCATATTCATTTTTATGGTCTAATGGTGCTACTACGGAAGATGTAATCAATATGTGTGCAGGTTCTTATACTGTAACAGTTACTGATGCAACGGATCAGGATATTGTTGGTGATATTCAGGTTGATGAACCTTCTGTATTGATGCTTGGCTTTACAAATGTTCAGAATGAAACTTCTCTGGATGCTTGTGATGGTGCTTTACAGGTAACAGCTGTGGGTGGAATTCAACCATATGGATATTTATGGAGTAATGGAGAAACTACTACTGATATCATAGATCTTTGTCCGGATATGTATATTGTTACGGTAACAGATTATAATGGATGTACTATGGTAGATTCAATGGCAGTTGATTCTTCCCAGTCCTTATTCGAGGTTGAATTATTGAATATGGGATTGATTGACTGCTACGGCGATTCAACTGCATCATTGCAAATTACAGCACATGGAGATCATCCTCACACTTATTCCTGGTCAAATGGTCAAAACGATTCAATAATTGAGAATCTTCCTGCAGGAGTTTATACGGTAACTGTTATTGATGTTGATTTGGATACAGTTATTTCAAGTTATGAGATTATACAACCAGATAGCATTTTAATTGAGCTTGTTATGTTTTCCAATGAAAGTGAATCGGGAAATTGTGATGGCTCTATTGCTGTTGATGCTACCGGTGGATCTGGTATAGATCAGTATCAATGGTCTAATGGAGGCAATGGAGAAACTATAGACAATCTATGTTCAGGAGAATATGAATTAACAGTTACTGATTATAATATGTGTACAAACACAACATCATTCATAATTACTACTGGAAGTGTATTTTCAGTAGATGCTTTGATTACTGGAGGAATGGTTTGTCAGGGTGAATGTACTTCTGAATTAGCGGCTTTACCTCTTAATGGAACTGCCCCATACAGTTATCTGTGGTCAAATGGTGCAACAGATAGTGTAATAGCCAATTTATGTGCAGGAACATATTATCTTACGGTTACTGATTCAACAATGGTTGTGGCAGTAGATAGTGCAGTGATTGAAACTTCAGATATTCTGTCAATTTCGCTTGATACATTACAGCATGTTTCATGTCTGGGATGTTGCGATGGACAGATAGCAATTGATCCTGATGCTCAATCAGGAAGCATCAGCCTATTATGGAGTAATGGAGAAACAAATGACACAATTAGCGATTTATGCCCAGGAGATTATTCAGTTACGCTAACAAGTATTTCGGGCTGTTCAGTAGATACAGTTTTTACAGTGATTGATCCTTTTGTATTCAATGCACAGGTTGATAGTTTATGGCAGCCAACTTGTTATGGTCTTTGTGATGCAGGTATCCTTGTAGAGGCAACAGGAGGTACACCGCCTTATACTTATCTTTGGTCAACTGGAGCCACGGATAGTCTTGTTGAGAATTTGTGTTCTGGTGAATATTATGTTACAGTTCAGGATCTTGATTCTACTATGGTGATTGGAATTGAAATTTTTGAAGCCAGCCCATTGAATGCAGAAATATCAGGAGGTTTGTTTTTATGTGATAATAATAATTTATTTGCTACTAACCCCATTAACATTTTATTTCTACTCACTTCTTTTTCCTTATCATATTTAAAGATTGAGTTAATAACTTGTTCTGGACTAATATTGTGTCTAGCATAATCAGCACTATCAACCGTAT
>PKSZ01000410.1 GCA_002869425.1 Marinilabiliales bacterium | reverse complement strand
TTGAACAAACCAAGTTCATCCATACCCTCCAGTTCTTCTTCTGTAAGGTCATCACTTATCAGGTCTTCCAGTAAACCTTCCTCATCCATTATTTTCAGATAATACTGATCGTCCGGATCATCACCAGATAAACCGTTTACCGCATCATCCAATCCGTAACGGACAGTTTTATAGAAATTGCTGTACAATGTCCCTTTACGGATTGCCTGGTTCAATGCTTCGTCCAATGCATCTTCATCATTGAAATTATCAATAATATTGCTGACTAATTTTAATTCAGTACGGTTATCATTGAGCTGTGACATTTCCGTAGGATTCCTTACTTCGTGCTCAAGTGCATTTTTGGCATCCATCAACTGTTTCAGTATAATGTTGCGTTGTAATTCCGAACCGCTCAAAACGGTGTCGTAGTCATCATCCTCATCCACTATGGCCACATTGCCAAGCAGCCCCTGTATGGTCTCCAATTCATCAATCTCACTGAATATTCCTTCCAGATTATTTTCCATATCAAAAGGTTCAGTAAGCTCGCTGATCATGTCAGCGGAAACGGCTTCGCCTAATTCTTCCAGTCTCATATTTGTGTTTTTTAATGGGTTTGCTGAATGAAGCAATGAAGCTTTATTCATTTCAATTAATATTCTGTTTTTTATGGGTTTTGCTTCGTAATTAAAGTAAGGGATCTCCGGTACGCAATCAATCACATAGCGGATTCCATTCTCATCATGGACTGCCGGGTAAATATGCTGCCACTGATCCTTCTTTTTGTATGCAGCAATAACCAAGTAATGATTGTATTCCAGATTTGTAAGTATAGAAGAAATCAAAATGGAAAAATCATCACAATCGCCTACGCCGTCATGAAGCGTCCTTTGTGGTGTCCGTAATTGTTCAACGCCAGTGTCATCATTTTTATATCGGATATGATTCCTTACAAAGTACCAGATATTGTGAAAAGTTTCCTCCTCGGTATCTCCTTCCATTTCTATTGACAGATCCATAATAGCATTGTGGTTCTCCCTGACAATCCGCTGAATAGCATCAATAGTATCATCAACATTGGCATAACGCTTCAATGTCTTTGACTTTCCCGATACCTCGTAGTTCTTATTCATATAGCGGATATTCTTCGTTAACACTTAATGTGATTCCCTCTGCCTGAATAAAACCCTTAAATTTCATCATCAGCTTTTTCAAGTCAATTCCATTCCAGTACTGCCCCGGATGCGTGATTACCTGCCACAATGTTGCATCTTCCGGTATCACACCGCTTTCCTTAAACAGCGTTAGGGCACTCATAATATCAATTTTATATTCCAGTGGAATTTTTGTTACCTGCCGGTTAACCAAGTTGATATTGCTTTGCATTATATTGGTTTGCTCTGCAATGAGCTTTTCTGTTTTTGGGGTGAAGCAGTCTAAGCTAATCTGGTTCAAAGTATAATCCTTTCCTGAGAAATTACGGATTTCAATAAACCCCTTCATCCTCAATCCATTCTGCAGGACATCCACCAGATCATTGAAATTGGAGATTTTTTTGGTTGGTTTCAGCGAAGTTTCACCGATTTTCAGTTTTTCGGTATCACGCATCTTTTTGTAATACTTCCAGGCAATCCCGAAAGTGAGCACTACAATTATTACGATGATGATATTTTTCAGCTTTAACATAAATTGCAATAAATACACTGCAATATTATGTCGGGCTGAGAAGCCGTTTTCCGGTATTCATGACATCTGGTTTTATCGTCCGATAAATTCCGGTAAAACCCGATATGTGGGCATAAAAAAAGCTGCCGAAGCAGCTTTCAATTGTTTTACTTTTTGGGAGTGTTTCCTCTTCCTGGTCCGGAAGGCTTCCCTGTAGTACTTGGGTAATTTGGGTTTCCACCACTTTTACCACCTGATTTTGTTCCAGATTTAGAACCGGAACCTTTAGATCCTTTTGCCATTTTCTTAAAATTTAAAGGGTTAATACTTCATTTACTTAGTCTTCGTCAGACTCAATTTGATTATCCCAATCATCAGGACGTTCATCTTCACCTCTACTTTGCCAATAAGCATCATTGTTAGGATTAAGCTGATCCGCATGATTGTCCAGATCATCTTGTGAATAAAGGTAATTTTCTTTCATAATTTGAAAATTTAAAAGTTAATACTAAAACACTGCAATGTAGCATTGACAAAAAATGCTTAAAGAATTAACCCTTGAATGTTGTCAAAAAATGAAAATTATTTTTTAGGAACTTCCCTTGCTTTCATTTGAATTTAAAAGCTTTCTGTACTCATAATCACTTTTAACAAATTGATTGTCTTTTAAAAATTTCTTCATTCTTTTTTCTAAACTCATTTGAGATTTTCTTATACCTGGTTCAGAAATTTTAGGAATATTAAAAAGTGCCATTGAACCCTTTAAATCTGAAATATCAAGAATGTGTTTAATAAATTGACAAGACTGTTTGGGAGGAATTATATTCAACATCTTTAAATTTACTTTAAAGAATGTCTCAAGGTCATTACTAAGATTTTTGTAACCTGAACCATCATCCAGAATCTCTAAAAGTTCTTTTTTTGAATAAGGTCGATACTCAACATATTTTATTCTTCTTTCCTTTCTTAGCTTGATTACATTATTTATTACAGAATTAAGCTCAGCTGCCTCATCATATTCATCGAGCTTATCCGGGATAATATAATTTACATTCTTTTCAACTTTATCATTTGGAAAATAGAACTGAATATCAGAATAGCCAAAAACATCGACAATCTTTATGAAATCACTGAATTTAATAGGTGTTTTGAATTTTTGCTTAAATATTTCTTCTAAAGAATCCTCTTTATCAAAGACTTCTTTCCAATTCCAAAGAGTTTCTTTGTCTACTCCGTAATAATTTGCAATGTCCGATTTATAAAAGTGTATATTTTCTGATAATAAAAAGTCTTCCCTGAATGCAAGAATGAACATTTCAATAACAGCCCATAGTTCATGATGTTTTTCTTTGACATTATTTAGTGCTGATATGTAATCAATACAATTCATAATATTCAGCGTTAACTTAATTCATTTTTCTTCTATTTCAAATCAATAATACAAATTTCTGGAAAAATACTATCCTAAAAATTCACGGATCAGCTTTACTTGCTTGGGGATATAGACCTTAATTTTCTTCTTTCCGGGGGTCATGGCTTTGAGTTCCTTTCTGATGGGGAGCAGCCAGTTGTACAAGGTTCTCACATTTACATCATATTCATTGGCCAGTTCCTGCAGCGTGTATGATTTTCGTTCATCCATTGTTGCAAAGTTATTGCACTTGTATGCACCATATCCGACAAAATGCGACCATATTCAACCAAATGCAACCAGAAAACCACATTTCGCATTCATGCTTTGTAATTTTGAAAACATGACAGATTTATACCTCGACTTAGAATGGTTTTTTAACCAGGAGCTTTACCTGATCGGATACGCTTATTCCATCACCAACCACGGCCAGCTTTATGATGAATCCCTCACCATGAATAACATTCTGCAAATGCTGGAGCCGGTGGACGGCTACATTTACTTTTATGGCCCGGATATCGGGATGCTCGAAAAATCCACAGGCCTCGATATCCGCAATAATTTCCGGTGTGTAAACCTACTCAAAGTTTTCCGTGACATCATGCCCGGTATGGATTCCTACAAACTAGCCTACTTCGAAGAAATTTTTGAAATCAAACGCTCCCAGCGACAATACAAAACCAATATTTTCAAATTAGTGGAGGACTGGAATAATCCTTACAAGCGGCAGTATGTGCTAAAATATAATTTGGAGGATGTAGTGAATCTGGTTCGGTTAAAAAAGGAGATTTTTGGGATTTATGGGATTGCTTGTGATTATTTAGACAGGCAGTCTTTTTAAGAAAATTTATTGATAATGCTTTTGGTAAGAAATCAATATATTTCATATCTTGCATTCTAGCATAATGCATTTATTCAATGGCAAGATTTAAAATTCTACATGAGGTTACAAATGGCGAAGTTGGCAATTGGCATCTTTGTTTTCAATGGGGTATTTATTTATATGATAATGGGGAAGCTGAATCTGGCTATCGATTCATTTGGAGGCGACCAGATGGAACACTCCAAGCGGCTCGAGGGCAAGCAAGAATACCATCAGCAACAGATATCTTTGAATTGATACAATTATCAACTCAAAAAGGATTGTTTATAACAACTGAAAAATAAATGCGCTAGATTCAATTTAACCTGACTATGACAAAATTAAATGATCATTTTTTTTCTGAAGATGAACTTAGGGCAAAAGTTATTTACTGTTGGTTAAAAGATTGTGGATTTAGTGAAACTCAAATAAAAATTGAATTTTCTATTAAGATAAAGCTTGGAAGGAATACACATGAGATTAATTCGAGAACAGATATTTTAGTTAGGTCAAATGATGGTAGAAATCTTCTAATAGTTGAAACAAAGAAACCAGATCATAAAATATGTAATTCTGATATTCTACAAGGAATTTCATATGCAAGATCACTTGCTGATGGAGGAATAGCCCCATTTACAATCATTACTAATGGTAAACAAACTCTAATTTATGATTCAATTACGTCTGAATGTTTAAACGATAATCATGTTCAAAAAACTCATCCAGTAATTCAAAATAATTTTCTTGCTCTTGGAGATACAATATCAGCAAGGTATGAGGGATTAAATTATCTGATATCTTTATCAGAAATCAATTTTCTATCCTTCTGCAATGACCAAGTTAATTATCGAATGTCAATTCTAAAGGATCAAGATCCCTTTTCTGGTAAAAAGTATATCCCTTC
>PKSZ01000291.1 GCA_002869425.1 Marinilabiliales bacterium | reverse complement strand
TAGAGAATTTTTCGAAAGAGAATCAAGGCTTTGTTAAGGATGCTACAAAAAAGCTATATGCCTCAAATCAGGAAACAGACTGGAAAGATTTTGAATTGCGGTTTCTTGAAGTGCATCCGGGATTTTACGAAAAATTGCAGGAAAAATTTCCAGATCTTTATACAAATGACAGGAGGTTGTGTGCCTTTTTAAAACTAAATATGACAACCAAAGAAATTTCTTCAATTACAGGGCAGTCTATTCAAAGTATAGAAAAAGCACGTATTCGCCTTCGTAAAAAACTTGATTTAACGCATACAGATACAAATTTAACTAATTTCTTCATTGAGTACTGATAGTTGTATGAGTATGTATAGCAGGTTGTTATGATATATGTCCTGGTTTTGTCTTATTGAATTTTTACACTAGTAATGGTATTGTCTGGGTGTGAAGCTTTCAAATTTTCTCTATTCAGTTTAGGTTTGTTTCAACAGAATCAAACACAACAAACGATGAAGAAATTTTCAATAGCAGGTCTGATCTTTTTACAAGTTTCAATTCTGATTAGCTGTTCTTATGCTCAGGAAACCTGTAAAGAGGTTATTGGATATTATCCTAACTGGCAATGGTATGATAGGAATAAACTAGTAAATCCATCAAGTATACAATACGATAAGTATAGTATCATAAACTATGCATTTTTTAGTCCGGAAGCGGATGGAACTATTGCGCAAACAGATACATGGGCTGATGAAAACTTATTGCTTGGTGAAATTATATGGTATCCGGTTGAATCGAATGATTTTTCTACTTCCATAATATATAAGGCTCATGAATCCGGCACAAAAGTTCTTCCTTCAATAGGAGGCTGGACATTGTCAAACAACTTTTCACAGATTGCCGCTGATCCTGTAAAAAGACAGAATTTTGCATTGGCCTGTATCAATTTAATTCAAACATTCCAGTTTGATGGAATTGATATCGATTGGGAATATCCAGGTTTTGCAGAACATAATGGAACGCCGGCAGATAAAGAAAATTTTACGTCTTTAATGATGGAAATTCGTAATGCCTTGGATAGCCTTTCCGGCATAACCGGGAATGATTATTTACTAACTGCTTGTTTTAGTGCAGATCCTCCGAAAATGGAATACATAGAATATGGTAACCTTGTGGATATCCTAGACATGTTCAATATGATGACATACGATTTTTCCGGCACATTTGATGCTGTTGCAAATCATAACTCACCTCTGTATGCGCCAACTCAGGGCGACTCCGAGTGGAATCTCGACCGTGCCTTTTATAATGTTACCCAATTACACGGTGTTCCTCCAGAGAAAGTAAATCTCGGGGTCGCTTTTTATGGTCGATCAATGACGAATTGTGCTGGCTTATTTGAAACGCACTCAGGTTTGGCAAATACAAGTTTGTTTGCTGCAGATGAGGGTAGTCCATTGTATTATAATGTTTTAGAAAGCCAGGCCCTTTTTACAAACAACTGGGATGATCAGGCGAAAGTACCTTTTCTCACGGATGGCCCGGATGCTACTTTTGTAACATTCGACGATGAAAATTCTGTACGATTAAAGGCTGAATACATTCGGGATTCTGGTGCTGGAGGAGCTATTATTTGGGAAATAACAGGAGATTATCTCGAATCGTATCCCGGGAGCGGAATCGTTTCTGCAACTCCATTGCTTGATGCTTTAAATGAAGGTCTTTGTATTCCAACAAAAAATGAAACATTGATGGAGAACGAGTTAGTAGTTTTTCCAAATCCAGCCAAGGATTATCTTTTCATATGCAATGCCAAAGGTGTTGAGTTGATAGAAATATTTAATGATCAGGGTTATTTAATTTGTAAGCAAGTACTGTGTAATAAAACAAATAAAATTCCTGTTTCATCATTTTCTTCGGGCATTTATTTTTACAGATTGACTTCCCGTTTTGTGTGCAATACTGGAAGTTTTGTTATTGTTCATTGATCTTTACAAAGCATTGTTATTGTTGAGTAAGAAGAGTAATATTTCTTTTTAGATTCTTCTTTATTTTCAAAAAGGAACTATTTTTTATAGAATTTAAAAGATATTGCTTTAATTTGCTGTAAATAATGCTTTAAACAATGAAGATAATTGTTGCTGGTGCTGGTCAGGTTGGAACGTATCTTGCCAAGATGCTCTCTAATGAAAGGCATGATTTAATAGTAATTGATGTTGATGGAGATAATCTTCGTGATGCAGATTCTCATCTTGATGTGCTAACAGTATTTGGTTCGGCTACATCATTTGAAACGCTGAGGAGTGCAGATATTCAAAATGCAGATATTTTTCTTGCTGTAACACATTCTGAAGATATTAATATTACTTCTTCTATTTTTGCCAAAAAGTTGGGTGCAAAAAAGACCATTGCCCGTGTGAATAATGGGGAGTATTTATCATTGGATAGCAAACGTTTATTTAATTCATTAGGTGTTGATTTTTTAATTTGTCCTGAAAAACTGGCAGCCAAAGAAATTGTTTCATTACTCCAACAAACAGGAACAACAGAAGTGTTTGAATTTTCCGGCGGTTTGTTGTCTTTGTTTGTATTAAAGCTGGAAGAGAATGCGCCAATTATTAATAAAACATTAATCGAAGCAGCCAAAATAAATAAAAACTTAGATTATAGAGCGGTTGCTATATACAGGGATTCAAAAACTATTATCCCACGGGGTGATGATGTTTTTAAGGTAGGTGATTTGGTTTATGTTATTACCAATCAGACAGGCATTGTAAATCTTTTAAATTATGCAGGTAAAAGGCCTTTTGCAATATCCAATGTAATGATTTTGGGTGGTAGTCGTGTAGGAAGAAAAACTGCTACAGATTTGGAGAAGCATCTTAAAGTAAAAATAATTGAAAAGGATAAGAATAGGTGTAATGAACTGGCAGAAATGCTTGATAGAACTTTGGTTATTAATGGTGATGGATCGGATATTGAACTGTTAATGGAAGAAGGCGTAAACAAGATGGATGCATTCATTGCTGTTACAGGCAATTCAGAAACCAATATTCTGTCTTGTTTGCTTGCAAAGAAAATGGGGGTGAAGAAAACCATTGCAGAAATTGAAAACATAGATTATATTGATTTGGCTGATAACATTGGTATTGATACTATAATTAATAAGAAGCTTATTTCTGCAAGTCATATTCATGGACATACTATGTCAGCAGAAGTAGCATGCCTTAAATGTTTGATAGGTGTTGATGCAGAGGTTTTTGAATTTATAGTTAAACCAGGAGCAAAGATTACACAGGGAAGTTTGAAAGAGCTTGATATTCCTGAAGATGCTATTATTGGAGGTGTAATTAGAGGAGCAAAAAGTTTGATAGCCAAAGGAGATGTGATTATTCAGGAGAATGATAAGGTGGTAGTATTCTCAATGCCATCTGCAATTCAAAAGGTTCAAAAGTTTTTTAAATAGTAAAGGATGAATGTTCGGATAATCATATTGATACTTAGTCGATTATTGGTTATTGAAGGTATTTTTATTGCCTTATCAGCATTGGTTTCCCTGATCTATGGTGAGCCAGACTTACTGTCATTGCTTATTACTGCTGCGATACCTTTATTTATAGGCTTAATTACATTTTTGTTTTTCAAAAATGCCGATAAATCATTAACGAAAAGAGATGGTTATGTAATTGTTAGCTTGGTTTGGGTGGTTTTTTCTTTCTTTGGTGCATTACCCTTCTATATTAGTGGTTATATTCCCTCCTTTACTGATGCATTTTTTGAAACTATAAGTGGTTTTACAACAACTGGAGCATCTATTCTTAATGATATTGAATCCATACCTCATGGCCTACTGTTTTGGCGAAGTATTATTCAGTGGCTTGGAGGAATGGGGATTATAGTTCTTTCTCTTGCTGTACTACCCATATTGGGTATTGGTGGTATGCAACTTTTTGTTGCTGAAGTTCCCGGACCTACACCTGATAAATTGCATCCTAAAGTAAAGGAAACAGCCAAAAGACTATGGGGAATATATGTGCTTTTCACAGTTTTAGAAGCAATTTTATTATTTGCAGGAGGAATGAATGTTTTTGATGCTATTTGTCATTCATTTACAACAATGGCAACTGGAGGATATTCAACCAAGCAGGCAAGTATTGCATATTATTCATCACCATTTATTCAATATGTAATTATTGTTTTTATGTTTTTAGCAGGAACCAATTTTACATTATCATATTTTGCTATAAAACTAAAATTCAGTGAAATATGGAAGAATGAAGAGTTTCGCTTTTATGCTGGGTTTGTATTAGCTTTTACATTAATTATATCTTTAGTGCTTATTATAAGCAACGGTTCACCCATAGAAAAAACATTTCGTGATGGATTGTTTCAGGTTGTATCCCTAATGACAACAACAGGTTTTGCTACAGTAGACTATCTCACCTGGCCTCCTCTCCTGATTGTACTCTTGTTGATGCTGATGTTTCTTGGAGGATCAGCAGGATCAACCGGTGGTGGAATTAAAATAGTTAGAATTGTTTTGTTGTTGAAGAATAGCGCTTTAGAGCTTAAGCGATTAATCCATCCTCATGCCGTAGTACCAGCACGATTGAATCATCATACTGTTGATCAGAATATTATGACCAATGTTTTAGCATTTATCGTTTTTTATATCTTGATATTTGTTGCAGGTGTTGTCGTGATGTCTGCTGATGGTCTTGATCTTGATTCTTCAATGGGAGCTGTTGCTGCTACACTTGGTAATATTGGTCCCGGAATTGGATCAGTTGGGCCAGCGGAAAATTTCTATCACATTGGTACTTTTGGAAAATGGTTTTTGTCTTTTCTT
>PKSZ01000281.1 GCA_002869425.1 Marinilabiliales bacterium | reverse complement strand
TTTCCAACCCTTGAAGTTTTCTGGTCTCGTGTAAAGAGGAGGAGCAAGAAGATTATCCTGAAAAGAATATGAAAGGGCCGACATCTCATCAGAGATGGCTCCTGGTAATAATCTTACAATACTATCTGTAATAACTGCTGCAGCCAATTCTCCACCTGTTAGTACATAGTCTCCAATGGATATTTCTTTGGTAATCAGGTGATCCCGCACTCTTTGATCAATCCCTTTATAATGTCCGCACACGATCAATAGGCTTTCAAAGGTTGATAAATGATTGGCTACTCCCTGGTTGAGCTTTTCGCCATCAGGTGACGTGTAAATGATCTCATTGTATTTCTTCTTTTTGGAAAGTTCTTTGATGGCTTTATATATGGGCTCAATTTTCATAACCATACCACCACCACCACTGTATGGGTAGTCATCCACTCTTTTATGCTTATCTTCAGAAAAATCTCGTAGATTGTAAATGTTTATTTTTACAAGCTTTGATTTTTTAGCTCTTTCTATAATAGAATTGTTTAGAGGACCTTCAAATATTTCAGGAAGTACAGTCAGAATATCAATTTGCATAGCCTTTTTTTTGCTAAAATATAAAATACCTGCAACAGGAGTATAATTGAAACAAAATAAACTATAAAAACTTTGAGCATTTTAAGTTAAATAGCTAATTTCGTAGGTTTGCAAGTAGAAAGATGTAATCATTGTAATTTACAATTAGTTACTAATGACAGATTTAGAAAATAATAAGATTGAAAATCCACAGAACTCAGCAGAGGAGTTAGCGGATAATGGTACAAATGATCAGGTTGATCAGAATAATACTGACGAAAGGAATGAGGAAGTGAGTTCTGAACAGGTTGAAAACAGTACTGAAGAAAAGGTCACAGATAGCGATCATACCGAAAATTCAGAGGAACCAAAGCAGGATCCTGTAGAAGAAAAACCATCAGAAGCAGTGGCTAATAAGACACCGGAAGAACCGGAAAAGCAAGAAGTGGAAGAGGTGTCGAAAAAAACTGAATCAGAGGATGATGAAGATGCACCATTTGAGGAGGAAAATCAGGAGCAGGATTATTCTGTATTTTCTAAGGGCGAATTGATAGCGAAGCTTCAGCAACTTCTTGATGAAAATGAGGTTTTTGAGTTAAAAGATGATGTTGATATCATCAAATCCAGTTTTTATAGGCTGCATAGGGCCGAAAATGAGGCCAAAAGGAGAGAGTTTGTTGAGAATGGAGGAGAGCAGGTAGATTTTAAGCCAGAAAAAGATCCGCAAGAAGAGGAATTTAAAAGTATACTCGGAAAATACAAAGAGAAAAAATCAGCTTATATTCAGAAGCTTGAAAAGCAAAAAGAGGATAATCTCAGGAAGAAATACGAAGTAATTGAGGGTATTAAAGAGCTGATTAATGGGCAGGAATCTTTGAATAAAACTTTTGAAGAATTCCGAAAATAACAGGATGTTTGGAAGGAGATAGGATTGGTTCCACAAAATGAGGTTAAAAACCTTTGGGAAACTTATCATCACCATGTGGAAAAATTTTACGATTATGTGAACATTAATCGTGAACTTAGGGATTTAGATTTAAAGAAAAACCTTGAAACGAAAATTGAAATTTGCGAAAAGGCCGAGGAATTGCTTTTAGAAACAAATATAAAGAAGGCTTTTAATGAACTTCAGGTTCTTCATGATCAGTTTCGTGAAGTAGGTCCGGTTCCAAAAGAATCTAAAGATGATATTTGGAATCGATTCAAGGAAGCTACTACAAAAATTAACAAAAGGCACCAAGAGTATTTTCTTTCACTGAAAGAGGAACAGAAAAATAATTTGCAGGCTAAAACCCTGATCTGCGAGAAACTTGAGGAAATCAATACAAATTCATATGTCAATCATAAAGACTGGAAAGCTGTAACAGATGAGGTTCTGGGTTTGCAGCAGATGTGGAAGACAATTGGTTTTGCGCCTAAGAAATATAATAATACTATTTATGAAAGGTTCCGCGTAGCATGTGACGAGTTTTTTAATAGGAAAAAGGAGTTTTATGGTGCAGTCAAAGAGGAACAGAACAATAATCTACAGTTAAAAACAGAATTATGTATACAGGCTGAAGCCTTGAAGGATAGCACAGACTGGAAAAATACAACGCGCGAGCTTATCAATCTTCAAAAGGAATGGAAGAAGATCGGACCTGTTCCAAGGAAAAAGTCAGATGTAACCTGGAAACGTTTCCGTTCAGCATGTGATGAATTTTTTAATAATAAGGAAGAGCATTTTAAAACACTGGGATCAAAACAGGAAGAGAATCTAAAGCAAAAGGAAATTTTACTTACAGAACTTGAATCTTTTAAGACTGGTGACGATGCAAAATCAGATTTGAATGCACTAAAAAGTTTTCAAAAAAGATGGGCCGAAATTGGACATGTGCCAATTGAAAAGAAGAATACAATTCAGGATAAATATCGCGAACTGATCAATAGTAAATTTGATAATTTGAATATTTCTAAAGAAGAAAAGAATATTGTTCAATTTAAAGCTCGGGTTGAAACATTTTCAAAAGGTGGTGGTTCCCGCACAAAGATTAATGAAGAAAGGGAGAAAATTGTTCAGAAGATGCGCAAGCTCGAGAATGATATTACCGTTTGGGAAAACAATATTGGATTCTTTAATAATTCCAAAAATGCTGAATCACTGATAAAAGATGTAGAAAAAAAGATTGACAAAGCAAAAACGGAACTGATGCAGTTAAAAGATCAGATTAAGATGTTGGATAAAATCGAAAATTAGTACGGAAGGCCAGGTGATGAGAAAAATATTTACAGGATTAATTGTTTTATTCATTTCATCCTTTATTTATGCACAGACAGGAAGTATTAAAGGGGTCGTTTATGAAAAGAGTACAGGAGAACCTGTTCCATTTTGCAATGTTTTTCTTGAAGGAACCACATATGGAGTTGCAACCGATATTGATGGTTATTTTAACCTCTCAAAAGTAAAGGCAGGAAATTATACGTTTAAGGTAAGTTATATAGGGTATACAGATTACTCAGAGAAAATTACTGTTCAGGCGGGAAAAATACTCAATAAGAAAGTTCATCTTGAAAGTAGCGCAGTTCGTCTGGATGATGTAATCATTACAGCAGAGCGACAGGAGCAAAAAACACAGGTGAAGGCCTCTATTGTTAAAATTACTCCGAAGCAAATTACTAAGATTCCTACCATTGGTAGTGAACCTGATTTGGCACAGTATCTTCAGGTTGTTCCAGGTGTCGTTTTTACCGGAGATCAGGGTGGACAGCTTTATATCAGGGGAGGACCTCCAATTCAGAATAAAGTTTTGCTGGATGGTATGATTGTATACAATCCTTTTCATTCAATTGGTTTATTTTCTGTTTTTGATTCTGACCTAATCCGGAATGCGGATATTTATACCGGAGGTTTCAATGCCGAATACGGAGGACGAATATCATCCATTATGGACATATCCATGAGAGATGGAAACAAAAAGAGATTTTCCGGAAAACTATCCGGAAGTCCTTTTGGTGCAAAACTTATGGTGGAAGGTCCCTTCAAAAAAATTACACCAGAATCTTCAACATCTGCTTCATATGTTTTCAGTGGTAAGACTTCTTATCTGGAGCAAAGTTCAAAAATATTTTATGATTACATAGATACTGCAGGACTACCTTTTAACTATACCGACCTGTATGGAAAGGTGTCATTGAATACAGCAAATGGAAGTCGTTTCAATGTTTTTGGGTTTAAGTTTTCAGATCAGGTTCGTTATCAGGCAGTGTCTGACCTAAATTGGGATGCGAAAGGTATTGGTACCAATTTTATCATTGTTCCAAGTGGTGCACCAGTTCTTGTGAAAATGGATTTCAATTATTCCGATTATGGAATTGCATTGGTTGAGGATCCATTTGTTGTTGGGGATATTGACAGAGAAAGAAGCTCGTCCATTAAAGGTTTTAACGGGGGGATTCGCTTAAATTACTTTCTGGGAGATAATGAATTGGATGCAGGATTGGAAATTTCAGGCTTTAATACATTATTTCATTTTAACAATTCATTACGTTATCTGGAACAGGAAGATAATACTACTGAGTTTGCAGCATTTATGAAGTATAAATTAACTGTAGGTAAGCTTATCGTTGAGCCAGGAATAAGATTTCAGTATTATTCTTCTGCCTCTAAATTATTTCCGGAACCAAGAATTGGAATCAAGTACAATTTGCTTGATTTTGTTCGGTTGAAAGGTGCTGCCGGTATTTATTCCCAGAATTTAATCAGTGCTACATCAGATAGGGACGTTGTTAATCTTTTTTATGGTTTTCTTTCTGGCCCGGATGAGTTGCAGGATGAATTTGATGGTGAGCCAATTGTGCACAATCTGCAAACTTCATGGCATGGTATTGGGGGCGTAGAAGTGGATGTTACAAATCGAATAAATCTGAATGTTGAGGGGTATTATAAAAAGAATATGCAATTGACAAATATCAACCGGAACAAAATATTTGAAGATACACCAGAGAATTATGATAAAGCCGATTATTATAAAAAAGATTTCCTTGTAGAAGAAGGAGCTGCTTACGGTGTGGATTTTCTTATCAAATATGATTACAAAAGAGTATATCTCTGGTTTGTATATTCTTTGGGGTATGTTACCCGTTATGATGGAATTGTTGATTATGTCCCTCATTTTGACAGACGACACAATGTAAACTTTCTTGCTACTTATACTTTTGGTGAAGATCTTAACTGGGAGGCAAGTGCCAGATGGAATCTTGGTTCTGGTTTTCCATTTACTCAAACCAGTGGCTATTATGAGAAGTTG
>PKSZ01000078.1 GCA_002869425.1 Marinilabiliales bacterium | reverse complement strand
ATAAACATCCATGCATAAACCGGCTGATGTGTTTCATCAAGTACAGATACAACTAAAGGTATAGGCGTAATTTTTTCTTCGAAGAGACTGTTTTCAAAATAATTAACCAATTCAGAGCCGGTAACCAATCCACGTTTCAGAACAAGGTCTGCATACGACATCCCTTCCCACTGAAATCGATTGTATGAATAAACCGGAACAGATTTGTTTTCTTTCACCCGCATTGAAGCACTAATCCCCTCAACAGACTGAAAGAATATATCCTGTGGCTTTGCAACATTTGGTAAAATAAAATCTACCCTAAAATGAAAACCTACAAATGGATAATTATTTGCAGTCATACTTCAGAATATAAATGTACATCCCGATAAATACCGGGATGTACTATAATTTAAACAGCTAAAAACTACTATGCTACTTCGATTTCCATACCTTCACATACGATGGTAATGGATTCAACTGCCACCTCATTGGCATCTGCCTTCATTTCGGGGCTATCGATTTTTGATGGCCATGCATCATTAAGTTTCCATGTCATAACTGGGTTATGCTCTTCGTCAAGCAAGCTTATTGTAACCGGCTTTCTATCGCTTGTATTCATATTCACTGTGCTGAACCAATCGTAATAATCGCTATTACTAGCAAAAATTGCCTTTTTCATTACAATATCACCAAACTTTTGCAAGCCCGGCATTTTACGCATTGAAAACTTTTCATATGCACCATCTCTATATTCGATGGGTTGGTTTTCTGCATTCAGACCTGTAATCTCTGAACAACCTATTTGTGTTCCATCCCAATCAATAACAAAGTGAAAACGCGGTAATGGATATATTTCATCTGCCATAATGCTTATGTTTAAAATTTAACTAATTGTACAATCGTCTAGGATTCTTGTAATTTGTGAGAAAACTTGAGAACAATAAATTCTGCAGGTCTCACAACTGCCATTCCTATTTCAACATTCATTCTTCCTTCAAGAATATCTACTGGTGACATTGTTGACCCCAGTCCGATATGCACGAAGAATGACTGATCAGGTGTTGATCCTGCTAATGCTCCAGCCTTCCAAAGGTTGGTCAGATAGTTCTCTATCATAGCTTTTACACGAATCCATGTATTGGCATCATTAGGTTCGAAAACTGCCCAGTTTGTTGATAATTTAACAGATTTCTCAACCATATTAAAGAACCTTCGAACAGAAACATATCTCCATTCATTGTCGTTACCGGCAAGTGTTCTGGCTCCCCATACCAAGGTTCCTTTTCCTTTAAATCCACGAATTGCATTAATAGATTTACCTGCATTCACGTCTACATTCAGATCTTCCTGCTGCTGGTTATCAATTTTAACCCATGGTTTCACTACTGAATTCATGCTCACATTTGCTGGAGCTTTCCATACACCACGATTATTATCAACCATAGCATAGATACCTGCCATTGCTCCTCCAGGAGGTAACTTACTGGCTTCTTTCTGAACCTCATTAACAATACTCTTGTACATTACGTTGGTATCGTATACAACCTTATCGTCGTGATCCTTTATTTTTTCAGCATCTGTTTTGATTGACACTAAAATATCTACCAAATCTTCAAATGATTTCTTTAAAATCGCTTTTCCTTTAAGAACAAGCGTTCCTTCATCTTCTATTCCCTCAAGAGCAGGAGAAGGTTTAACTGTTGCAAGTTCATATTCTGCAAAATCTGCTTCAGGATTAATTATACCTGTGCCAGCACCAAGGTCTACAGCTGTAACACCTTTGATAACATTAGCAAGATTTGAGCTAGGATTTGTTTTAACATTCAACTCATTTGCCAAAACATTATTCTGGATAGTTCCTCCGTCTCTCAATTCAAAAATCTTCGTTACAAGATCTTTAAGAACTGTAAGATAATGAACAAGCTCGTCTTTTTTGTTTAGTTTATCTTCTTCAACTTTAAAGAATTTATCTTTCAATGATGTTTCATCACCCATTGGGTCTTTAACAAATCCTTTGATTGCCTCAAGATCTTTGATTACTTCTTTCAACCTGTTGATTGCTGAAGGATCAGAAACAATTGTAGATAATTCCAACTCACTATCATCGCTTCCTTTTAAAACAATATCCTCAAATCCAAAAGAAGTTGACAATGTTGTTTGCAACCATGGATAATAAGCAGCTCCATATTTCAGGAAGTTGATTCCAATTCCATTTCTGAAATCAAGAACAACATCTTTATCTGAACGATCAATATATCCGTCATATATATCCAGAATAGCTACTCTGTCCTGAAGCTCGTTACACTGCATTAACAATTGTTGTTGCAGGCTGTAACAATCCGCACTTTTCTCAAGTAAAACAGCATCCGGAATCAACAACATAGTCGGATGATCCTCTTTTTTACAAGCTGCAATACCTTCTGCAATTGCATCAGCATTCAATTCATCCTCGTACGATCCAACTGAAACAATGTAACATTCACCGCCTCCATTAGCAAAAAACATTCTTACGTTATCATAAAGAAAGAAACGTTTTTCAAAACCAACGGATTCCACATGATTATTATCGTCGAGTTTTACTTCTATTTTCCCAGGATGACATGCGCCACCAAAAACCTCCTGATACTCCAACAATGAAGTTATATGCACCGGAACATTTTTGAGATTCTTTCCATGCTTTAAAGCTCTTCCGGTATAACCGATAAAGGCCGGCACAGCTGTAGGCACCTGTCCTACTGACGGCGGTAAAGTCGAAATTTCTTCAACATATACGCCAGGAGTTTTGTAATCTGCCATAAGTTCGTAATTTTTTGGTTGTATTTTCTATTGGGAGCAAGATAGAAAAAAATCAAACATACACAAAGTTTTCAACAATAAAAGAACCGAGCTCAATCGGGTGATATTTCAAATCTTTGTACAATGGTTTGGGTAAGTTATTAACAATAATATGTTTCCCATCATCCTGATCAGTTTCATATAAAACCAATTTGCATTTCTTCAAAGAATCTATTGGGATAAGCTTATCTGAAATAAACCAGGATTCCGGATAATTACCATCAGTACCTTCTTTATGAAGGTTAAAGGTAAAATCCTCACCTTCCACTTCAATTCCCAAAGTACTATATTTCCTGTTTTTATGATAAACTTTATAAGCCCAATATACTTCCTGAGCAGCCATATTTATCTGAAAAGAAACAGGCCATTTGTCTTCATTATTTACAAACAATTTAATCCATGCAAAGCTCCTTCTTAACAAAGGGGTATCCAAGCAATAATAAGATGGCGTTTCCTGACTTGTAGATACAGGGACAAAAGATTCCGGATGAATAACCTCAATAAGAGTTTTATTCTCTTTCCTCACTTGAATACTTTCAATCCGATCACTAGTTGACATATCCAAGAGCTGAACCTGATCTTCAGGATCAACACCAATTGACAGGCTCGATAGCCTTATTAGTTTTGATTCATCAATAGTTTGATCCTGAACTATACTTTCATCTGTTTTATTCGAAAAATAAAAGACTGTCTTTCCTGGCTTATAGCCTTCAAGCTTAGTAAAGTTTAGTATATCTGAATTTTGAGCCTGCAGAACAAAATCCAACTCCAGCATAGAGAAATCAACCAACAATTTATTATCTATCGATTCAGCCAGTAACTTGAAGCCATTCCTATTATGTTTTATTATGATTCGGTGATTCTTAATTATTTGTTGTGATTGCTGTGATAAGTGGATTTGGACGCCTGCTTTCACAATATCTTCAAAATACTGGTGTTTAAATTGAAAATCAACAACTTCAACAAACCCTCTATCCATTACATTCCTCCACCAAGATTTGGTATTGGTTTACTAACATCTCCGATATCTCTTCTAATCATTCCTTCTTCAATAACCAACATTCTTATTTTATACAGTACAGACGGGGCATATTTCGCACCAAGCGAACCAAAAAGTTGATTTTGCTCAAGAAAATCCATATTGTAAATTTCAAAAACAAGCTTATCAATCGATGAGTCCAAATCTGAATAAGACTGTGAGTCAAAAACATGGTTAGCCTGGAAAAAACCCACCAGTGCAGAAATATATTTAAGAGCCTCTTCATTTAATTTACTTCCAAAAACAGCAGAAAATAATACAAACAGATTAAGACAAAGAGGAGGATTTGCACCCGTCATACTTTTCAGATTACGAATGCTTGATGAAGATGAAGCCCCCAGCTTTTCTTCCTGTATATTTACAAGAGAAACTACAATTTTATTTTCTTCTTTTAATGCTGGCGTACCATCTTGATTAACAAGATTTGAAAGCACTATCTTTTGTTCTGCAATATCACTGCGCAAACCAAAATAATCGTTCAGTTCCTGTACAATAAAAGATAAAGCTTCGTAGATCATAAAATTACTTTCCTAATGTATGTAGAGCCCAGCTTACAGCCCGTGCAAAATAAACACCGACAAAGCAAAGTGCAAATAAAAACAAATACAAGGTAATGATTGAGTTCAGAATCTTTACAAGAGAAATAAAAGCATCGGGGAAAAATTCACCCAGAAAATAAAACATCATAAAAGAAATAAGAACACTAAGAAAAATAGTAGCAAAAAACCACAAAACTTCTTTTGCAATTTTCTTCTTCCTATTTACCTTTTTCTTTGCAGAAAATTGCTCAAGAACTTTTTTCTCACTATTCCTCGTGAACTTTCTTGTCTGCCTGTACATAGCCCTCTCGGGCATTCGTTCAAGCCTTCTAAGTTCCCTCGAAAACATTCTGTCAATTGACATAAGTTTGTTTTAAACAAATATATAACAAAAAACCCACTCCTTAAAGAAATGGGTCCATTTTAACAAAATTTTATTACACT
>PKSZ01000080.1 GCA_002869425.1 Marinilabiliales bacterium | reverse complement strand
CTGTGAAATCCCAAGGAACAAGAATTGTGTTTTTATTTTTCATAACTTACTTTTTTGTTATTTTTGAAGAAATATGCGATTTTACACTAGAAAAATACTACTTTTTTCGGAAATTGCAAAGGTAAATAATTTAATTTGTTGGTGAAAATAAATCTTTTCTATACGCTTATTCTTATCCTAAGTCTTTATGGAAGGGTCGGAATATGTCAGGTTATCGAAATAGGGTCACCCAAGATTTATAACATTCCACCCCAAGAGTATGGCTATGAAAGTCAGAATTTCTCGATCATTCAGGGCGATAAGGGAATGCTCTATATTGGTAACCTTAGTGGAATACTACAATCTGACGGGTCAGATTGGAATTTAATTGAGGTAACCGGAGCTCCTGCACTTTGTAAAGATCACAATGAAACCATATTTGTAGGTGGTTTTAATGAATTTGGTTTTCTCAAAAAAGATGATTTTGGTAATGTCCAGTTTTCTTCCCTGGTAAGCAAGCTACCTGAAAAAGATAAATATTTTGGTGTTGTTGGAGATGTTATCTCTGCACAAGAAAAAGTATTCTTCTACACCAAAACACAAGTATTTCAATGGGACTATAAAAACCTTAAAGTTATTGAAGAAAGCAATTCATTTTTAAGGCTTTTCAAAGTAAATAATTTATTGTATGCATACAAGTCAGGAATTGGCCTGATGGAATATTATAATGGAGTATTTACGCTGATGGTGGATGGAGATTATTTTAGTTCAAAAAAAATAATTGATATTCTTCCCTATGCATCCGGTCTTATGATAAAAGTAGAAAATGAGAAAGGTTTCTATATATACAAAAACAATATCATAAGCAAAATGCATAGCTATGCTGATGACTTTATAAAGGAAAATAACTATACGCATGGCATTCGCTTATCTGATGGAAATTATGCAATTGGTACCAGCCGTTGTGGAGTTGTTATTATATCACCAGAAGGTGAAGTCTTGTACACAATAGGTCAAGCTAGTGGTTTATATGATGATCAAATTAAATATTTGTATGTTGATAATAGCAACAACCTTTGGATGGCCACCAATAATGGTCTGGCAAAAGTTGAAGTTCCGGATGAATTTACATATTTCTACAAAACCAGTGGACTACAGGGAGGTGCAAAAACAATAACAAGACATAATGGTATTCTTTATGTTGCCACCACACTTGGATTGTTTTATCTAATTCCTGAAGAGCATAGAATTCCTAGTTGTTCTCACCGTCAAAATTTTGCTCCTGTACCGGAAGTGCATGCAGATGCCAATAATTTTTTTGTCATTGATGAGCAACTCTATTTGTGCACAGACATTGGACTTTACAAGATAAACAATAAGTCAGCAGAACTTATTGAAGAAGGCCTTTTCGAATGTTTCCTGAAATCAGAAACTGATTCTAATATTTATTTTTGTGCAAAAGGATCAGGCCTCGAAGCCTATAGTTATGAAAATAAGAAATTGTCTAAAATAGGGCAACTGAAAAACATCAACTCCCACATAAGAACACTGGCTCAGGATAAAAACGGGAATTTATGGCTCGGTACAAATTACCAGGGAGTATATCAGGTAATGCTACCCAAAGGCTGGAATGAAAAAGCAGAGTATTATCACTTTGATGAAGGATATGGTTTACCAGAGAATTTTGACTGGCTAGACGTTTACAATTCTTCAAAAGGAATACTATTTAGTACTGCCAAAGGTATATACAGATATAATTCTAAAATCAGGCGGTTCTATGTAGATACTTTAATCGGAATTGATTTCAAAGACAACAATTACTGGGTCTATCCACTAACTGAAGACAATGAGCATAACCTCTGGTTCAGTAGTGGAATAAAAAACCTTTTCGACAAACAAACATGCTTTGCAAAAAGCACAAAAGAAGGATATTCTCTTAATACGGAAGTTTTTAGTAAAATAAAAAATTATACCATTGAGAATATATTTGTAGACACCAACAATATCGTTTGGTTTGCCACTTTTGACGGTATTATTCGTTTTGATAAATCCTTAATGAAGAAAACTCCAGACCTGCCTACAGTTCATTTTAGAAAGATATCTGTAAACGGCGACTCTTTATTACAAATTCCGGAATTAACATATGAACAGAATCAGGAAGACAGCCTTATTCCTCGTTTACCATTCAATCTGAATACAATTTCCTTTAGGTTTAGCTCAACCAACTACAATGATTTAGGAAAAACAGAATACAGTTACAGACTTGAGGGGTTTGACAAAGAATGGGCTGAATGGTCAGAAATAAATAAGCACGATTACATAAACCTACCGGAAGGCTTCTACACATTTTGGGTAAAAGCCAAAGACAACCTTGGTAAAGTTTCAGAATCCAGTGCATACAGCTTTGAAATTCTTCCACCATTCTACAGGTCGCTTTGGGCTTATGGTATTTATTTTATTTTGCTGATAACATTTATGATAATGGTTATTAAGTGGAGAAACTATTTATTTGAAAAAGAAAAACACAACCTAGAAAGAATAATAGCCGACAGAACAGAAGAACTTGTAAGACAAAAAGAAAGAGCTGAACAGCTTGTTTCCAATATACTCCCTAAGCAAACTGCAGAAGAACTTAAAACAGGAGGTAGATCCAATAGGAAGAAATACAAAATGGCAACTGTTCTGTTTAGCTCTATTAGAGGATTTGGAGATATTTCAGAAGAAGTTCACCCCGAGGAATTACTGGATGAACTGGATAAATATTTCCACCATTTTGATACCGTTGTAGAAAAACTCAATATTGAAAAAGTAAGAACCATTGGCGATACATACATGTGTGCTGGTGGAATACCAGAGAAGAACAGAACCAATCCCATTGATGTTGTAATGGCTGCATTGGAAATGCGCAATCATCTTGAAACAATTAACAAAGCTTCAAAAACCAACTGGTCAATTCGCATTGGAATTCATTCGGGTCCCGTTATTGCCGGAGTGGTAGGAACCAAAAAGATTTCGTTTGATATTTGGGGTGACACAGTAAACATTGCAAGCAGGATGGAGGCAACTGGTGAAGTTGGCCAAGTCAATATTTCTGACGTAACACATGAAATGGTACACCAGTATTTTGATTGTGAGCTGAAAGGAAAAATTCCTGTTAAATACAAAGGCGACATAGGATTATATATTGTAAAAGGGCTCAAGCCAGAGTATTCCATTGAAAACTCCAATGTTATACCAAACAAAAACTTTATTACCAAGCTTCAAATGATAAGATTCGATGACCTGGAAGAACTTGTAATGACAAAGCTTGATAAAGGTCTGCCCAAAAATCTATACTACCACAACCTGAAACACACCATTGATGTGTTGAATATGGTTGAAGTAATCGGTAGAAAAGAAAATGTTTCGGAGGAAGAGATGCTCTTGTTAAAAACAGCTGCACTTTTCCATGATGCCGGCTTTTTAATTGGATACGATGAGCACGAATTACTGGGAATTAAACTTGCCGGAGAAATATTACCCGATTATGGTTATACAGAAAGCCAAATTCAAACCATCAGCGAATTGGTTTATGCCACCAAACTTCCTCCGAATCCTAAAAACCTGCTGGAAGAAATTATGTGCGATGCTGACTTGGATTATCTTGGAAGAACAGACTTTATTCCAGTCTCACAAAATCTTTTCCGCGAGCTATATGAGCACGATAAAATCAAAACCATTGAAGACTGGAACAAACTCCAGGTAAAATTCATATCCAGCCATAAATACTTCACAGAAACAGGAAGAGAACTTCGTGAAGTAAACAAGCAAAAGCAACTTGAGAAAATAAAAGCCATGGTCTAATCGGTTTTAAAACATAAACGGAAAATTTGACCGATAAGCTATTATCAGTAAATTACGGCATAAACATTTACGAATAATTAAAGTTTAAAAATATGAGTACAGGAAATATTGACTGGGGAAAATTACCTTTTGGTTATATGAAAACTGACTACAATGTCAGAGCTTATTACAAAGATGGTAAATGGGGAAAACTCGAAATCTCCTCATCAGAATATTTTAATATTCACATTGCAGCAACAGCACTTCATTATGGGCAGCAATCCTTTGAAGGATTAAAGGCATACAGAGGGAAAGATGAAAAAATCAGACTTTTCAGATGGGAAGAGAACTGCAAACGTATGCAAAGTTCATCAGAAGGAATACTGATGGCAAAAGTGCCTTGTGATTTGTATAAAGAAGCCATTGAAACAGTTATTAAACTGAATGAACGTTATGTTCCTCCTTACGGATCAGGAGCATCATTGTATATTCGTCCCCTGCTAATTGGTTCAGGCCCACAAGTAGGTGTTAAGCCAGCAACTGAATATATGTTCATGATTTTTGTTACACCTGTTGGACCATACTTTAAGGAAGGCTTCAATCCTGTTGATATGCTAATTTCAAGGAAGTATGATCGTGCAGCTCCAAACGGAACAGGGCATGTGAAAGTTGGTGGCAATTATGCAGCAGGTCTTCAGGGAATGAAAGATGCACATGATAATGGATACGCATCAATTTTATTCCTTGATTCAAAAGAAAAGAAATATATTGACGAATGTGGACCAGCTAACTTTTTTGGTATTAAAGACAATACATATATTACGCCTGAATCAAAATCTATTCTTCCTTCAATTACAAATAAAAGTCTTTTTGAACTGGCAAAACATCTCGGTATGAAAGCAGAAAGAAGACCAGTAGAAGTAGAAGAAATTGGCACTTTTGAAGAAGTTGGTGCTTGCGGAACAGCAGCAGTAATCAGTCCTATTAAAAGGATTTATGATATTGATAATGAAAAAAATTATACATACTGTACTGATGGNAAACCAGGCCCAACAACTATGAAATTATACGAAACCCTTACAGGAATTCAGGTTGGAGATCTGGAAGATCCTTTCGGATGGGTTGAAGTACTTGATATTTAATGTTTTTAATAAATAGTTTAAGCCTCCTTTCTTGCCGATTGGAGGCTTTTTCATAACAATTATCTACCCAAAATGAAATATACAACCTCACTGTTAACCATCATAATGCTTTTCTGTTCCATAATTTCTTTTGCACAGCAAAATGCAGACACGCTTATTCTTTCTTCAGGAGAGCGAATTGCATCAAAGGTTCTTGAAATTTCACCCATTGAAATCAAGTATAAAAGAGCAGACAATCTGGAAGGACCAACAATTATCATAACAAAAAGCCAGGTATTAAAAATCAAATATTCTAATGGTGTTGTAGAAAAGTTTGAACTTCCAGCTAAAAAAGACACAAAAACAATAAATAAAAACGCATACGAAGGAAGAAGCTTTGATGATCCCAATGCAAAAGAATTTACGAAAGATGATCTACATTCAAAAGACATTCCAATGATCTATTATGGAATAGATTACACGCTAATTCGGTTAATTGGATCTGCGGGTTTTTCTAATCCAGCCAATATAGTATACAACTATTTTGGTTCCATAAACAGACAGATTGTTGTAGAAAAAGAGAAATTCAACTTTCAGAAAAAATTCAAAAAAAATGATTGTGATGTGAATCTGGAAATGTTAAAAGGAAGTAATAGAACCATTGATCCCAAAACGATTGTTACCGATTCAGATTATTCCATTGACGAAAAACAAGTTACGCAACGTATTGAAAAATACAATCCCAAAGCGCAAGAAGGACTTGGCTTTGTAATTATTATGGAATCCTGGAACAAAATAGAGAATAAGGGTACTATGTATTTTACAATATTTGACATCAAAACAAAGAAAATACTGTATAATCAAAAAGTATCGGGTACTGGCTATGGTTTTGGCATACGAAACTTTTGGATGAATACTGTTTATGAAGCTATGAAAAAAATAAAAAAGGACTTCTGATCCGTAATTTGATTTACAAAATCAGCTTTACTTTATAGCCACCATGCTTTCTTACATTAAACACCATTCCATCCTCAAAAATCAGGTACTGCCCTTTTATTCCAACTAGTTTTCCTTTGTAATAAGAAACCTTATCCAAATTAAAACTTTTAACCTTATCCGGTGATTTTACAATAGGGTAATTTACCTGCACAATTTCATCAGATGCTACCAAGTACTCCTTAAGGTCGGGATTAAGCTTATCAACCGCCATAGATTTAAAATAAGCAAGATCTGATTCTGTATCATTACCTGTTTTCAACATCTTCTGCCATTGCGTTTTATCCTTGAAGTATTGCTTCAAATCTACTTCTATCAATCCGGCAATATGCCTGTTTGGAGTCTGTGCAACCTGAATGGCCTGACTAGCTCCCTGATCAATCCAGCGGGTTGGAACCTGAGTTTCTCGTGTAACACCCACTTTTATGGTTCCTGTATTAGAAAGGTACACTACATGATCGGTCAAACAGTTTTTTTCAGACCATTCCATATCTCGAGAAATGCCCTTATGAGCCATACATTTCTCAGGATGTAAAATACATTCATCGGTTTGAGGAAGCTTAATAAAACAAGGATAACAATATCCCTGGAAAAAGGATTTTTTTGTTTTTCGGCCACAATGAATACAGTTAATTTCGTTTTGAAATTCAATTTCTACAATCTTCTCCAGCCAATTATTTACAAAATAATCACCATTTTCAAAAGAAAAATAGTACTCCACCTCTTTCGAAAGTACCGTCCTCATTTTATGTAAATTAACAATCATAAGCGTATTCTAAATATGTATAAAATTACAAAACTTCTTTCATTTTCCACTACTATGTTTTGCATAGTACTATTTTTTATTTATATCTTTGCATTAAACATTACTTGGTTATCGATAATGAAAATTGAAAATGCAAAAGCACAAATGAGAAAAGGGGTTCTGGAGTATTGTATCCTGGCCACCCTCGCAGAAGGCGATGCCTACGCTTCAGATCTTATCTCCAAACTAAAAAGTGCAGAAATCATTGTTGTTGAAGGAACCCTGTATCCATTGCTTACCCGCTTAAAAAATGCGGGATTGCTTGCCTACAGGTGGGAAGAATCATCCCAGGGACCTCCCCGAAAATACTACAGGCTAACCCAGGAAGGTGCTATTTTTCTTCAGGAGTTATCCAAAACATGGTTACAACTGGTTTCTGCAGTACAATCGATCACAGATAAAAATCAAAAGTAAAATGAAAAAAACATTCACAATAAATCTTGGAGGAATTGTATTCCAAATAGATGAAGATGCTTTCGAAAAGTTAAAATCCTACATAGATAGTATTACTAAAAACTTTGAAAACACAGATGAAAGGGATGAAATAATAGCGGATATTGAAGCCCGTATTGCAGAACTTTTTTCAGAAAAGCTAAACGATCATAAACAAATAATTGATATATCAGATGTTGATGAAGTAATAAGTATCATGGGTAGTCCTGAAGATATATCAGACGAAGAGAATGACAAGTCAGACCATACAGAGCATAAAAGCAATTTCGGGAAAAGAATGTATCGCGATCCATCCAATCGTGTACTTGGGGGTGTTGGAAGTGGAATGGCAGCATATTTTGGGACGGATAGAACATTTATGCGTGTTCTTCTCTTACTTACATTCTTTATTTCTGGTCCAATTATTTATCTGGTTTTGTGGATTGTTTTACCTGAAGCAAAAACAGCTTCCCAGCGACTTGAAATGAAAGGGGAGCCCATTAACATTTCGAATATTGAGCGATCTGTTAAAGATGAATTTAACACCGTTAAAAACAACTTTAAAAAAATGAAAAACAAGGATGGCTTCAAAGAAGCAGAGTCAATTCTTGAGCGTATTGTACTAATATTTCTTTCTGTTTTTAACGTCTTTTTCAGGGTGATTCTTATCATTGTTGGAATTGTATTCGCCTTTGCCGGTCTTAGTTTGCTATTTGTTCTGCTGTATGGAATATTATCAGAAAACAGCATCACATTCTTTGATCATTCTGAGAACTTATATATTCCAGTAAAAACCTTTGTAGAATTATTTATCTCTGATCAAAATATTGAATTATTCTGGATTGGATCACTACTTGTAATTGGTATTCCATTGCTTTCTATTGCTATTGGTGGTATCCGAATGGTATTTGGCATTAAGAAAGGTAGCAAAGTAATTGGAATTGTGGGTTTTGTAGCATGGATAGCAGGAATTGTATTTATTACACTCGTTGGTTTAGGTGAAGTAAAATACTATAAAGCAAAAGGGTTATTTACAGAAATAAACACACTTCCCGATTCAAGTAGCAATACTTTATATGTAAACATAAATGAGGTTCTTATGCATGATTACCCATACGATATGTACCTGGATATTGATAAAATATCCATTGTTCCATCTTCATCAATTGACGAAACTGACTTCTATGATATTCAGGGCAAACCGGAACTAACCATCGAACCCA
>PKSZ01000527.1 GCA_002869425.1 Marinilabiliales bacterium | reverse complement strand
GGTGTGATTTATGAACGCGATAAAAACCCAGAGGGCTAAGCAAGGTATCAAACTCTTTTAGATTCTTTGAAATAACCAGCTTCGACTTATCACAAAGATAGAATGTAGTATAATTCCTGTCTGATTCAACACGAACAATCTCTTTCAATTTTATAAAATGAATACCATCGAGACTGGGTAATGCTATTTTCTCTACTTGCTTTTGATTGGCTAGCAATAAATCCAATTTGTCTTTTATAAGGTGATCGGGAGAAATTGTTTTGTACTTTTCTACTGCTCTCATCAAATCCTCAGGATCAATCGGTTTTAAAATATAATCCAAAGCACTAAAACGAAAAGCTTCAATTGCATAATCATTATGTGAGGTTACAAAAATCACTTGCAGATTGGAATAATCTACTTTCCTAAGAAGATCAAAACCAGTACCATCCTGCATCTCAATATCCAAAAATAAGATATCGGCCTTAGCATTTCTAAGCAAATCTACTCCAGAGCTTACAGAATCTGCTTCAGCAATAACTTCAACATCACAATAACGATCCAAAAAATCTTTCAGGATTTGCCTGGCTGCCTTTTCATCATCGATGATAATTGATTTAAGCATATCCACGAAAATAAGAATTATAAATCAAGTTCCCTAAATGGAAATTGCAATAATACTTTCGTACCCAGAGAATTTCCGTTATCATCCTTCAAGTCGATATACTCAACCTGGTAACGATTGACACTTTCTTGTTCCAGTATTTTCAACCTGTCACTTGTAACCTGTATCCCAATAGATTTATGATCAGAATTCGCTTTCTCTTTTCGCATTCCTGATTTTTCTCTGCCAATACCATTATCCGTAATCTCACATATAATACTTTCCTTATCCAATTCAAAATCAACAACAATCAAACCCTTCCCATCCTTAGGCATGACTCCATGAATTATGGCATTTTCAATAAATGGCTGAATAAGCATTGGCGGTACTGAAATTTCATCTGAATCGATATTTTCATCAACATTTAATCGATACTCTAATTTTCCAGGAAACCGCATACTCTCAATATCAAGATATAAGCGAACTGTTTCTAATTCATCTGCAAAACAAACAAAAGATTCTCTTGAATTCTGTAAAATTAAGCGCATAAGTTTTGCAAACTTTGCCAAATAAATTTCGGCATTTCTTGAGTTATTGCTTACCACAAAGCTTTGTATGCTATTTAGGGCATTGAAAATAAAATGAGGATTCATTTGCAAACGCAACAAACTCTTTTCAATCTCTACACTCTTTCGCTCCAATTCAATCCTTTTAGTTTTTTGCTTTAACCGATAAGACCGAAATACAATTATTACGATTACAATCACAAATGCTAAAACAGTGAATATAAAGAAAATGTACATTCTCTGCCTTTGTGATTTTTCTTTATGAGCCGCTTCTCTTTGTTGATTTTTAAAGTTTATATTCCGTATCTCTTCTACCTGCTCAAGAGAATCGGAAAGCATTTTTTTATTAAAATCGTATTGCATTTCAAGTTTTGTAATCATACGAACTTCCGTTTCTGAAAGAAGAGAGTCAGATAAATACTTATAATTAAGCTGGTATGAATATGCTTGTTTATAATTATTCATGGAAGCATAAACAATTGATAGCAAATTACAGGCATCGGCCTCCAGCTCTGGCAATTCAAGCTCATTTGCTTTATCATTAGCCTCCAATAAATTCTTTACTGCATTTGCCTTATCTCCCATTTCATAATACACACTTCCAATATTGATAAGACTCTGGATTATGGAATAAGATCGTCCGTATCGAATAAACAAATCATTGCCTGCTTTATAGAAACGCAAACTTTTTTCATATTCCCCTTCGTTTTCATAAACAATACCCAAATTGAGATAAGTGCTGGCCATTCCTATCGAATCAAATAACTCCTCTTTTAAAACCAAGGATTTCTCAAGAAAGCGACGGGCACTATCCAATTGTGCAAGTTGAATATAGGCTACTCCAATATTATTGTATGAATAGGAAAGTTCAAGTTTATCTTCTGCTTCTTTTCGCAAACTTAGTGCTTTCAGATAATACTGAAGTGCCAATCGGAAATCCAGACGCTTTTCGTGTATTACACCTATCTGATCGTAAGAATTGGCGATTTTATCTTTATCATTTTTTAACTCCCAGTATGACAAGGCTTTTAAAATATACTCCAATGCTTTTAGATAATTACCCTGATTACTTAAAATTCCACTCATGTTTGGATATGTCAATCGGGCAAGTCCTAGTGAATCGTGTATTTCCAATCGGATTTCTTCCGATTTCTGATGATAAAAAATTGCTTTGCGATTGTTTCCTTTATCAGATTCTATAAGGGCAAGATTGTTATACAAGTTAGCCACTTCAAGCTTACAACTCTCACATTGAGTCATTGAATCAATCCAGGAATACAATTTTTTGGATCTCCGATATTTAACCTGTGCCTTCTCGAAATCACCTTTTATATAATTAAGAATTCCATATTGTTTTAATGATGCTGCCTTTAACAAACTATCTGAACTTCTTTCTGCAAATAAAATAGTTTGAACCAGATACTCTTCTGCTTTTACAAAATCAACATAAGTAGCCTTTTTAGCAGAATCCAGCAAATAGTACCCTGTACTGTCCTTGACGCCTGAGGCATTCTGTGCACTTGCATTCACAACCACACCAAGGAATACTATAATAATTAGCAACCTGCCAAAAGACATACAAGAATTAATGTTTTTCACTGTAAATTCGATCAAAAAAATTACCTTTGAACCAAATTCAAATATAATAATATTCCAATTACTATGGCCTTACAATGCGGAATTATAGGTATTGCTAACTCAGGTAAATCTACGATTTACAATTGCATGTCGAAAAACAAAGCTGAAGTAACAAATTATGCTTTCAGCTCCAACAAGTCCAATGTCGGAATTATTGATGTTCCTGATCCCCGATTAAAAGTTTTAGAAGAATTGCAACCTACAGAGAAGCTCATACCTGCAACAGTTGAAATTGTTGATATTCCGGGACTTGTCAAAGGTGCAAGCAAAGGCGAAGGAGTTGGAAATCAATTTCTTGGAGATATCAGAAATACGGATGCACTAATCCATGTACTCAGATGCTTCGACAATGAAAATCTTCCACATGTTGATGGTTCTGTTGATCCGGTTCGAGACAAAGAGACCATAGATTTTGAACTACAGGTAAAAGATTTAGAGGCAGTAGACAAGAAAATTATTAGACTTGAAAAAATTGCAAAATCAGGCGATAAAGATGCAAAAAAAGGAATTGAGGTATTAAAAATATACAAGGAACATCTTGAGAACCTACAACATGCAAGAACAGCACCTGTTGGAGAAGATGATGAAAAATATGTTGCAGATATATTCCTGTTTACCATGAAACCCGTTTTATATGTTTGCAATGTGGATGAAGCTTCTGCAAATGTTGGCAACCACTATGTTGAGAAAGTTAAAGAAGCAATAAAAGAGGAAAGTGCTGAACTTCTAGTCATTGCAGGTGCTCTGGAAGCCGATATTGCTGAGCTTGAAACAGCAGAAGAACAAAACGAATTTTTAAGCGATGCCGGCCTTAGTGAACCAGGCGTAAACAAACTAATCCGCTCGGCATACAATTTACTGAACCTAACCTCATTCTTTACTGTAGGCCCAAAAGAAATCCGGGCATGGACCATCAAAAAGGGGATGAACGCACCACAAGCCGCTGGAGTAATTCACAGTGACCTGGAAAGAGGATTTATTAGAGCAGAAGTCATGAAATATAATGATTTTACTTCACTTGGATCTGAAAATAAGGTTAAAGAGGCCGGTAAGTTCAGGGTTGAAGGGAAAGCCTACATTGTTGAAGATGGTGATATCCTTCATATCCGATTCAATGTATAATATGTTATGAACAATTAAAATCCTTTTTCTGCAAGGATTACAGTATTAGTACTAAATGTTTTTAAACAAATAATGAACAGGTTTTAAACATTCCAGCACAGAAGGTTACAACATTTTTCAACAAGCATTTAATAAACAGCCATTTAAAAAGCTGATAAAGTTTTAATATCATTGTGCCGATTAGAAACAATGATATGATATTACGCAGCATTACTTTTTTAATTTTCACACTTGTATTTGTCTATTTTAGCTTCGGAAGGCAACCTGGTTATCTGGGCATTAAAGACACTCTTTTGTTATCAGAAGTAGATAATGTGAAGCCAAAAAATGATTCAACAGCCCTGTCCACAAAGAACACATCAAATAAAAACACAGGAGGCGAAAGCACCAACAATATTGAGTCGAGTAAAATAATGAAAGTGTTACGATTCTCAGACTTTTATGATTCTGTAGTTACTGACATTCCTGACTCTGCCATTTTTCCTGAATGGGATTACAAAGAAATTCATGAAAGAAAATTTGATTTTTATAATGCTAAAGACACACAACTTGTAATTCTGGCTGACAGTTTTGGCTGCAATTATTACCACCCGGTAGACAATAGGGTTACATCTGATTTTGGAGTTAGGAAATGGCGGTTCCATTATGGCATCGATGTTAAATTAAATACTGGAGATCCCGTTCATGCTAGCTGGGATGGAGTAGTAAGAATTTCAAGATACAGCAGAAGCTACGGAAATGTCGTAGTTATAAGACATGATAACGGGCTTGAAACCCTATATGCTCACCTTAGCAAAAGATTGGTTAAAACTGATTCTCTGGTTCATGCTGGAGAAGTTATTGGACTTGGTGGAAACACAGGCAGGTCATATGGTAGCCACTTACACTTCGAAGTACGATATTTCGATGAAGCCATTAACCCCAGAGACATAATTGACTTTGATAACTATTG
>PKSZ01000312.1 GCA_002869425.1 Marinilabiliales bacterium | reverse complement strand
GTAGCCACATTTGAACATACTCCATCTTCTACTTCGGCATAGAAGAACTGTCCATTGGTCACAGAAGTATTTGATGGGTCAGCTACCGGAACTGAGAGCGAAGCATCATTAAACCAGTTAATTGTATTTCCGGCCCCTGCATCAATTGAAGAATTGTTCACTGTAAGATCTATGTTTGTAGTACTGCCACTACCCACTAATTCTTCACATAAAGGTGGAGGTGTTTGATTGATTGCAACCGGCAAAGGTATTTCAGTTATTACACAAGTATTGTTCATGTATACTGTATCTGTTGATCCAACCGGGTTCGCTTTAATATTATAGGTTCCTTCAGTAAGATTGCTCCATGAAATAGGAGAACCCGTTCCTCCAATAGGATTACCAAACAATGCTCCATCTTTTTCCAGGATATAATTAATGGCTGGTTCTGAATTGCTTAGCATAACAGTTAAACCTGTACTACCTTCACAATAAGAGCCTGAAGTGGTTCCTGTTTCCTGCACTGTAACATCATAAGGAATTAATTCAGCAGAAATAATGAGTGTTTCAGTTGCTACAATATCACTCCCGTAATTGGTTGATGCTGCAGGCGCAACAACTGTAATATTCTCATCAGATGAGATGTCATAACCTGCAACCTGCGGTACGATAATCGTTACTTGTGTTGGTGAATTCTTAGTTACCCATGTGGCACCTTTATCTGAACCTAAAATTGCAGGAGTAACCATATCTGTCCAACCTGTTCCTGCGATGTCTCCAGTTATAGCTTCAACAAGGTTTTTGGTATCATTATGGTTATTCCCAACATTGGATTTCCATTGTGCATTTAAAAGTGTTATAACAATTGTACTAACTTCACCATTCTGTATATCCTCCTCGGTATTAGCCGTTTGAGCTTTAATTGTACCAGATAAAACCATAGTTGGAGCATCCTCAACAATTGCCGTAACAGTTAGTGTATTACTTGTAAGAGGATGTCCACTTGCAAGTTGAGCACCTGCAATTGTTAAGGAAATAATGCTATCCGTATCAAAATCAGTTCCATCAAAATTGAGCGTTAATTGAGCATGTGTTTCAGTTACAAGATTAACATCGGATATGGTGGTTACATCTGGTATTCCATTAAAAGTGAAATTGGCAGCTGAAAGAGGAGAGATAAACTCTTCGTCTGTTAGGTTTACATCTACAACAATTCCATTCAGCGTAACTTCATCTAAAGTTCCACTTACACTAATAGCTACTGATTCAAGATTAGGTATGATATTTAATGAATTACTAACAACCGGAACATCAGCAGTATTATCTACAAAAGCAGCAGTTCCTATCTCTACTTCAATGTTTTTAATTAAGTCAAAATCTGTTCCATCCCAATCTAAGTAAACATCAAAAGATGTTTCAGTAACATTTGTAACAGATTGAATATATACACCAGCTTCCGTAAAGGCTGTTCCACCAATACTCACATTTGCAGAAACATTTGCTGGAATCAGCTGCCCCCCGGAGAAAGTGACATTTAAAATTTCACTGTTTAAGCTTGGTTCTGCTCCATTGGTTCCCGGAATTGAGGCCCATGAAATATTTGCATTTTCAGGATCATTCACTGCAGTAACTGCAATTGCATTGGTTGTTAAATCTGAATAGTAATACTCAAGCCCATTGGCGTCGATTGTAATACTAAAGTTTGTATAATCTATATCGAAATCTGTTCCATCATATGCCAAAACTATTTCCATTCCCGTATATGAAGGATTCCAATATGCTGCATCAATGGTTACACCAGGAGGTGCATTATTTAATGTATAATATACACTATAATAAAATGGTGTATCAAATTCTACATCCGTAAGATCAATTTGCAAAGATGCGCCATCAAGATTTGTCTCAGATAAAGCACCAGATGATGAAGAAAGGTTAGCTGAAACTACTTCTATTACAGCATCTATTGTTAAAGTATTACTAGTCAGGGAGCTTGAACCATTAAGTTCAGCGTTATTTACTGTTACACTAAAATTCGTTATCTGGCTGTCAAAATCGGTTCCATTAAATGTTAGGTTAATAATTGCTGAATTTTCATCAATATATACCAGATTGCCAATTGTTAAACTCGCTGGTGCATTATTTAAAACAAAATTTGTANTACTCAGTAGATTGTTATCATTAAACTGCTCTCCTCCCTGCAATTCAACCAAAATTTGTGCTCCATCAATATTGTTTTCAGATAGTGTAGAAGGAGATGAACTAATTGCAACAGATTCTATAACATGCGTAACTGTAATACTATTAAAAATGCTTGTTGCACCTTCTACATACGCTGATGAAGCAATATTTACGACAATTGAATAATCTGAATCAAAGTCAGTACTACTCCATTGAAGTTGAATATCAAAACCCGAGCTTGTAACATTCAAGAAACCTTCAATAGATATTCCACAAGTTGCTGCATCACCTGAAAGAGTAACTGTACCTGTATTGATATTGGCAGGAATCAGTGTGCCACCTGTAATGTCTACATGGATTATTTCATCATCCATAGTAGGTTCTACTCCCATTGTTCCCGGAGGAGTGGCCCAGGATAAAGAAATGGTTTCTGCATCATTATCTGCCGTAATACCTATAACATTACTCGTAAGGTCAGCTGCAGACTGAAGCTCAGCAGCAAGGATATCGAGGCTAAAATTAGCAATACCGGAATCAAAATCTGTTCCGTCAAATGCCAAACCTACGATTGCCGTTTGCGTACCTGTATAAACCACATAATCCACACTTAAGCCAGCTGGCGCATTGTTTAGCACAAAATTAGATGCACTCAAACTACCATCTACAAATAAATCATTGCTTAAAGTGACTGACAATTCAGATCCATCCAGATTGGCTTCAGTTAAAGAGGGTGATGCAGAAATACTCAAATCCGGAGCACCTTCATTGGTTGCTGTTAATATTATACTTTCTGAAATATCGCCATCACTCTCTACATGTGCTGAGGCATTTACAGTTATTGTCAAAGTCTTATTTACATCATAATCCGTTCCATCCCAGGACAGATAGATATCAAAATCTGAGGTGGTTTTGTTCACAATACTCTCAATTGCTATTCCACTAGCTGCAGCTGTTCCTGTTAAGCTAACTGTTCCCGTATTAATATTGGCAGGAATCAGTGTACCTCCTGCAATACTTACATGTAGAATTTCATTATCCATAGTAGCTTCAGCTCCCATTGTTCCCGGAGGAGTGGCCCAGGATAATGAGATGGATTCTGCATCGATATCAGCAGTAATTGGCAAGTCATTGCTTTGATTATCGGACCCACTTGTGAGTTCTGCAGCCAAAACGGTAATTGAAAAATTATTGATATCCACATCAAAATCAGTTCCATCGAATGACAACCCGATTACTGCAGAAGTAGTTGTTAGTCCAACCACATAATTTACTGTAAGACCACCTGGTGCATTATTTAGTGTAAAATTTGTTTTTGCAAGTGATAGATCATTGAATACATCACCTTCCAAAGAAACTTGTATTTCTGCTCCATCCAATCCAGCTTCATTTAAAGCTGGAGCAGCGGATATTTGTATATCATCAGCTTGAATTTCACTATTATTTAATGCAATTTCAGCTTCATCAGAAGATGTATTGATATTTGGAGTTAGGTTTGATGCCCCTGTAATGGTAACCCTCAAAGCTCCATTATCAAAGTCAACTGCGTCATTAATAATATCTAAACCGACAGAAGTAAGCGTTATTATAACTGTAGTACCTGTACCATCTGATATTGTATAATCGGTGGCACTACTCAATGTATAATCAGCAGCAACAAATGTTCCTGCACAGTTATCATCAAATTCAATAAGATAATCTGCTTCAGCACCAATAACAGTAATATCATCACTAAATGTAAGGGTTATAATATCGTCAGTTAAAACAGCTAAACTTCCATTATCATAAGCAATTGCATCTAAGGTTGCAGGTTGAGCAAAACTTGATTTGGAAAATGCTGTTAAAATAAAAAGCATTGCGAAGAGTAGAGATAAGCGCATAATTATATAATTTACTATCTGTCAATATTTTGTAGATTCATTTTTTGTACCAATGGTTGCATGCATGAGTCATTATTTCAATTCTCCGTCAGCATTGGTTTTATTAATACATATCATACTATTATTCTCAAAACCAGTTAAGCCAAGAATTCCAAAGCCCTCATCACTTGTCTGAATTAAATATTTACCCTGATCATAACCTGTACTACCAAATGTACGGTAAAATATTTCATTACCAATTCCATCAAACTTTACCAAATACATGTCTCTGTCGCCATTTCCGAAGCTTTCTGTAGTGCCAATTATGGCATAATTCGCATCTTTCAGCAAGCAGATATGAGCACCCAAATCATTTTTTTCTCCTCCAAAAGTAGTTTCCCATTCTTTGGTTCGAATATCTCCTACTGCGGTTTTGGCAACAAATACATCTTTTCCGCCACTACCAAAGCTTTCTGTAGTTCCAACCAAAATATAGCTTCCGTCATCAAGCTGAATAACAGAACTTCCATGATCGTTTTCCTGACCACCATAACTCATAAGCGTAATAGGAATCCCATTCTGATTTGTCTCAACTATAAAAATATTGGATTTGGCCTGCCCAACTTCAGCAAAACTTTCTGAGCTACCAATAATTACATAATTCCCATCAAAATTTTGGATAATTCCGGTTGCTGTTTCATCTGCTGTACCACCAACAATTCTGGTCCATATACTATCACCCTGTGCATTGGCTTTTACCATACAAATATCAAGTGAAGAATTTGCTGCATCCGGATCATTTTGTTTTGTACCCACAAGCACAAATTCTCCTTCAGAAGTCTCAATTACACTATTTCCTGTTTCCGAGTAATTACTACCTATTAGATTTTCAAAAATAACATTCCCCTTACTATCGATTTTCAGTAAATGCATATCTGTCTGATTCAAATCTATATAGGTTGTTCCCAATATAATATAACTTCCATCGGCAGTTGCTTTTATACTATTTCCAATGTTATTTAGGCTGTCGCCATATGTTTTTTCCCATACAGGATTTCCATACATATCTGTTTTCACAACCACAATATCTGTTGAATTGACCAAATCTTTTGTTCCTACAAAGATATATCCATCATCAGAGGTTTGGATCAACTATCCTGCTCCATCCTCTCCTGAACCGCCATAAAACTTTGTAAAAAAATCGGCCTGAATATCACTAAACTCTTCTTTCTTACATGAAGAAAAAAGTAAAATTACGAATCCCATATAAAGGATAATATGATATGACTTCATAGACACTATTTGTTCTTCTTTTTGGGTTTATAAAACGAGTAGGCATATCCAAGAGAAAATGACAGGGCATTAAACTGAATGTTGTCCTCCACAATATAATATTTGTACAGGAGTTCATCATTATAATACCTTTTCTCTGCATTGGTTTGATTCATCAAAGCCAAATTATATCGAATATCCAATAAAAAATAACCTCTGTTCACTTTGTACCTTATACCTGCACCCAATATTAAATTTGCTGAAACTTTATTTCTACTTTCCATCATATTGATGTTCGTTCCTGTAATATTCGGGTGTGAATTATCCTCATATATTCTAATTGCACTAATCTGATCGCTTGTAATTAATCCTGGCGCTATTCCTATTCTGGCATATGGTTTAATTCTATTAAAATCGTACGAATAAAGAAGCGATACAGGAATTTCGAAACGTGTTTGTTTTTCATCAAATTCGGTTGTCGCAAAACTATAAGTATTGGATAATAAATAATGATATGCATTCTGATGTATCTGAAATTCAACAGAGGCTTCCAGGTTATCAATAATAGATTTGTTTACAAATGCACCAAATTGAAAGCCAATCTTCTGCTCATAATCACCCTTGACAGAATTTACATCATGTACTCCATATTGCTCATATGCATAAACATTGGATCTATTCATTCCTCCAATTACACCAATGGAAAAAATTGCAGAGGTTTGAAAACTATCAAATAGACTCTCGTATTCAGCCGGCATAATTTCTGAGTTTACAGTATATTCTGGTTCCATTTTCAGGAGTTTCATCATATACTTTTCTGCATTTTTTGTATTAGCATCTACCAGGTATGTTTGTATGAGTAATTCATAAGCCCTTATTTTTTGTGCTTTAGAAAAACCATAGCTCAAACAATTTTCGAGGATTTCAGGTATTTTCTCTATCTGGCCTTCATCGTATAAATTTTCTGCCTTTTTAAGTGTTGAAGCACAATTACTCTGTGCCCATAACCAATTTGCAGAACCGACCAATACCAACATTGCCAGAAAAAGATGGATTAAAGTTTTCTTTCGAAACATATTATCTGGTTTTAATCATTTTGTTCTTCATCAGGTAATTCATCTATGAGCTTTTTATACTCGATATCTTTTCCAACAAAATTTTCCCATTCCTTATGGGTCATATTCCTATCAATTTTAGTCCTTAGTTCATTTGCCATTACAGAATTTTCAACATCCCATTCTTTAATTTTTGAATCGACACATCCTGTAACAATAGACTTACCATCAGAACTAAAAGCTAGTGTATAAACCCATGATTCATGATCTTTTAAAACAATGGGCTGCAGGTTATAATTATTGGTTTCCCACAACAATATCGTTCCATCAAAACTTGCTGTAGCCAGAATCTTATCATCTGGACTAAATTTCACATCACTTATTCGGGCATTATGTCCGCTGAGCCTGTTAATTAATGTTCTCTTTTTAACATCCCAGATATTAACATTTCCATGTCTATCACCAGATGCAAGAATATCTCCCTTATGATTATACCCTAATATCTGGATTCTGCTACCCAGTTCTTCATAAAGTGTTATTCCTTCATGTTTTGGTCCCGTATATTTTCCATTAGTAAAACATTCCTTATAATTCCAGACAATTATCTTACCTTTTTCTATTGCTGCGGCCAATGTTTTACAATCTGGAGAAATAGCTATTG
>PKSZ01000618.1 GCA_002869425.1 Marinilabiliales bacterium | reverse complement strand
TAAGATTCAATTGATAAATAATATCTTCACCACCATCATATCCACCCAGACAAGTTTCAGTATAATCATCAACTCTACCTACTGTAGTCTGACCAGCATCCAAATAAGGAGCATCAGCTGGTAAATTTATAACAATTGGATTTGCACAATTATTTCCAGGAGCTTCATTAACAGTTAAAACACCAGAAATATTTGTTGTTCCATCCCAGAAACCTCCGTCAAATCCACCATATACAAATGGTCCGCCATTTAAACGGAACCTTGAAGCATAATAATATGTTCCAACTGGTAGTGTAACAGACTCATTCGTAACATAAACATCATTGGAGCCATTATCTGAATCATATGAAGCAGGGATCCAATATGTCCATGATGAAGGATCTGTAGGAGCTATATTGATTCCAATCCAGGCTTCCATACCAGCACCCTGTCCTGCAGCATCTGTTACACCTGGTTCGTTAACCTCAGCGTAAGCAGCAAAAATATCATTTTGCAAAACTGTTGCAGTTGCAGGAGAGCTCAAATTACACCAGTCAGGCTCGTCTATTGGAGTCTCTTCGATTGTAACATCATCAATAGCAATATCACTTTGATAGTCTCCGTCATTCTCATTGGCTCTAAAGCGTATTTGTGTAGCTGCAGAAGCATATGGAGTTAAATCCACAACGATTTCTATCCATGAACCATTTGCTGTAACAGTAGCTACATCAGTATTCCATGCAGAACCATCATACACATCAATGTTTAAAGTTGATGTATTTGTATAAGCACCTATCCAGCACCAGAAAACCAGTCTTGGAGAGGTAAGACTTGTAAGATCAAAAACTCCTGTTTCTAATGAAGAAGGATTAGCCAGTGTTGTTTCACTGTCATTAATCCAGGCTACAAATCCTGATCCTGATGTATGGTCTTGTGAAGCACCATAAGCAACTGGATCAACTCCTGATCCTCCAGGAACTGCAATGATCCATTCTTCTCCATCAGCAGAAGGAATACTTGTCCAGCATTCGCTTAAAAAGCCGGAATCAAAATCTTCTGTGTAAGGATAAGTTGTTACCACAGGACAAGGAGTAGAAAAAGTATAAGGTCCAGACCAAGCACTTGTATCACCAGGCGCACATACAGTTCTTACGTAATAATCGTAAGTTGTACTTGCTGTAAGTCCAGTTAACAAATAAGTACTGGTAGTTACATTTGAAACTGTAATACCGAGCCCCTGAGTATAACCAGATACATCATACTCAATTTGCCATTCTGATGCTCCGTTAACATCTGTCCACGCCAGTTCAACTTCCGTTTCTGACCCAGGGACAGCTCCGAGAGCTCCAGGCATAATACAAGATGGGCAAGTAGCAGTTCCAACACTGCCTCCGGCAGGTGTAGTACCTCCTGTTCCATCGCTAAAGATTTCATTTCCTTCGGCATCATAAACGTAGTATTCGTTTTCACCACCGAAAGAACCAACAGTATAAACCGTAGTAATTGCATCACCATCACTTACCGTAAAATCGTATACCTCCGGTCCAAAACCGTCGATAATGGTAAGATCAGTTAATACATCAACACCGTTTACCTGCACTGTAACTACTCCACCATTCCAACCGTCACCGAAGGTGTCGACCAATGAAATGGTATAATTACATTGGGCATTCACATTGACCAACATTGCAAAAAATGCAATAAAAGCCAATAGCGTAAACTTTAATTGTTTCATAAGCATTCTATTTTTAGATTAAACCTTTATTTACAATAATTTCCTAGTCTACAAAGATATGAGATACCCACTGAGCATCCATATTTGTCAATTCGAAATTATCAACAAATTGTTGATAACTAAGTTAAATAATTGTTAATAAAAAAGGAGGAAGCATAAGCCCCCTCCTTTCAATTAGTTACAGATATAAAACCTACTTAATAATGAAAGTTTTATTATAAGTTTTTACATCAGAAGAAATACGTAACATATACACTCCTGGAGACATACTACGAACCACAATTCCTTCTCTTAATAAATCTGAATTCATATCACTATCCAGAATAATTAACTGGCCTTGCGCATTGTAAATCTCATATGTTAATTCTCCTTCCATATCGGTATTAACGTACAATCTGTCCTCAACCGGGTTAGGATATATTTCGAACTGAGATCCATCAACAGATGCAATTCCCACTTCAAAATCAACATAAATTGAATCAAACGCCTGGCAATCCATTCCTGAATATACATCAACTGAATACCAACCTGTTGCATTCACATCGATGCTTTGAGTTGTTTCACCTGTAGACCAGAGATAATCATCAAATCCGACACCTGCATCTATAGTTGCAGGGAATGCCGTTACAATCAAAGTATCATTTACGCCACCATTGATTGCATCCAGATCAATACTGATCTCAATATGATTCAGCTCTACAAATACAGAATCATTATCTGTATTCAGATCGCCATCATAAACTGACCATGCTTCAACAGAATATGTACCAAGTGCTGAAAAATCATAAGGATCATTAAATGCAAATGTTACACTATTACCTGAAGTCAAATCAGTCTGAAGGAATAAAGTATCTTCTACAATTACTCCACCATCTACCTGGTAATATACAAGTATGGTATCGCCTGTAGGAACCGGATCAGTACCTGCATTAACAATATCAACCTCAATTGTTTGAATACCAAGATCGCATGACTCAATATAACTCATACCTCCAACATAAGTTGCAATATCTACTGATTGCATTGGTATTTCTTCAATAAACACTGAGTCTATAGGATTACAATCTGTACTATCATTCCATACAGCAACATAATGCCATCCAAAATCCTGAGCCTGGTATACCTCATCAGTAGATGTAAGCGTACCGTCACTGTTTGACCAGAAATAATAATCGTAAGCATCCACAGTATTTACTGCCAATGGCATTTCATAAGCATATGCATGAATGGTATCACCACCTTCAATTTCAACGGTCATATCAATATGCTCAATCGTTCCCATATTGGTATTATTTGTCTGTAATGTATCACCAGCGTAGATGAATGAAACAATCCAGTCGTAAACACCAAGAGCAGAGAAATCGTAAGTTTGATAAAACTGATATGAAAGCGAATCACCAGGATTACAATCATAATCAACAAACATTGTATCATAAACAACAGATCCACCATTAATCTGATACATTGCCAATAATGAATCGCCAGCCGGGATTGTTAAATCTCCAACATTAACAATTACAATATCAATTGTGTCAATGCCCATATCGCAAGCTGCCCAGTTTCCACTTTGTGGTTCAACCAAAGCTAAGTCAGCAACAGGTCCATCATTAAACACAAGCTCCAGGTATTCGAGAACACCAAAATCGCCACCTGCATCATCACAGACATGCAAATACCATATACCGTTCGGATCTGAATTGTCGTTGAAATCCATAAAGTCTCCTTCCGGAACATATGAACCAATGAAAGGCGCTACTCCATCCACAACATTACCATCTACTCCCGTCATATTTAAATTGGTATAAGATACACAAGTAGAATCGAATGCACCATAGTTTTCATCACTTGAACCATTATCTAAGGTTAGATTAACAACTACTCCTGATGGAGATTCCAATGTAAGTTCAAGATCTGCATCGTAAGTATGTGTGATTATAAAATTCACATCTGTAAGCATTGCATTAACACCCATCTCATTACCTTCACCTGAAACCTGAATTGGTACATCAAAGCAATCGCTATCCGGTATATCGTATCCAACACCACAATCTGATGGATTACTTAATTCTGAAAGAGTTGTTTCAAAAGTAATTGGTCCAACCCAGTTACTGGTATCATTTCCAGCAGCATTACAATCTGCACGAACGTAGAATTCGTATGTTGTCTGAGGCACAAGACCTGTTAGTTGCAATGGCACAGCAGAAACTCCGGCTATTGTAGGAATTCCTGTTGCTGTATAAGGTGATGCGCCATATTCAACATCCCAAAGAGTTGCAAAAGAACCATCCCAATCAACATCAATAGTAGTACCTGTGGCATTTGCAAAAGTAATGTTCATTGGATCCGGACATGCTCCTGTAGTAGTAACAGTTAATGGTCCTTGCCAGAAACTTACATCATCAGAAGCACAAGAATCCTGAACATACACATCATAACTTTGTTCTGCAGCTAAACCTGTAATTTCAAATGGATTTGTAACATCAGCAATATACGTTCCGGTACCCTGAGCAAATCCAACAGGTCCATATTCTATGTTCCAGTTGGTAGCTCCACCTGTTGTCCATTCTACTGTAACACTTTGATCTGTTGCAGTTACCATAGCAAGATCAGTTGGAACAGGACAAGTTGGTGGGTTACAGGCACCAATGAAACTTGCAAATACGCCATCACCCGGATCGCCATCAAATGATGCTATTGTGTCGCCATAAGGATACAACATCACAAAACTACACTCACCGTCAAATGAACCACCATTAAATTCAATATCAATAGATGCTCCCTCACACAACTGCACTGAATCAACATAAGAACTTCCGCTAGTAAAAGTATAAGAACCAATTGCAATACCATCTTGTATTACCGTTACATCTGCACCATTCCATCCATCACCATATGAATCTTCAAAATACATTGGGAAATAGCACATCAATGAAGGATCACATGTTAGAGTAGTAAATGTAAAAGGACCTGCCCATGCACTTTCGCCCTGTCCTGAAGCATTACAATCTGAGCGAACATAATATTCGTATGTTGTTGAAGAGTTCAATCCTGTTAAACTATAAGGATTTGCTGAAACATCTTCAATTGTTGGTGTTCCAGTAGCAGTATAAGGAGCTTCACCATACTCGATATCCCAAAGTGTGGATGCTCCGGATAGC
>PKSZ01000192.1 GCA_002869425.1 Marinilabiliales bacterium | reverse complement strand
AGATTGCCGGGATTATTGCCAAAATCAGGTATTTCCTTTATAGCCTGCGCCACACCAATAGTCTGAGCTATAAGGAAAAGCAAACAAGAGTACAAACCAAGCCTTAAACCAAACTTACATTGCATTATTTAGACTTCTGACCGGAGAAATAGTGCTCCTTCTCGCTAAACAGTACATTAAACGATGTTAAACTACCATATGCCCGTGTAATATATTGCTGAAGATTTACTTTTTCTTCATCATCTAATTTGGAATGACTATTTATATTTTGTTCCAATACCCGAAGTCTATCGCGAACCATAACAATTTTGTGGAAAAAAGTTTCAATAGGAATTTCTTTTGATTTTAAGCCTTCTTCTCCAGGTTGCAAAATCATATTCCCTCCTACCCACTTCGATCCAAGGGGTACTTTTTCCTGTAATGCGCCGTTTTTATCAAGCACCTCTTCGATTGCAGCAATCATATCTGAAAACGCCGGACCTCTGGAACTCCCTGTTTCACCAGTTCCTTCTTCCAGTATGATTAATTCATCGTTTGACTTTGATATATCCAGCTTTCCTTTTCTTTCAAAAAATATTTCATAGCTGGTGTAATTTACACGGCTAACTATACCTTCACCATAAACAGGATGCTCAACTCTTGCTCCAATGGATAATTCTTTACTCATAATCTGTACTTTTTAAATATTTTGATGCTTCATCAAGCTTTTCAATGGTACCCAGATCCATCCAAAAGGTATCATCGTGCCGATAACAGCCAATTTTTTCTTTTGCAGCCAAATCTATGTAGAAATTTGTTATCGAAAACTTTCCCTGTTTATCCATATAATTAAAAATCAAAGGATCAATTATCTGAATACCGCTAAAGGCCAATGAAAACATCTTTCCTTCAGGTCGGCATGGTATTTTAATCTCATTGGATTTCATGTTTTTCCATCCACAAAGACGATGAGAAGAATCGAACAAAAAGTATCTTGATGTTTTCCGGTTTCTAACAGCCAAAGTTACAGCATTCCCATTTTTCTGATGTTCATTTAATAATTCCTGAAAATTTATTTCTGAGATAACATCAACATTATGAACCAAAAAAGGTTCTCCTTCAAGAAAATATTTCTTCGCCTTCAGTAAGCCACCCCCAGTATCCAGTAAAAAATCAGATTCATCAGATATGTGGATTTCCATTTTCAGATTCTTTCTCAAATTTTTCACATAATCAACAATTTTTTCTGCATAATGGTGAACATTGATAACCACAAAATCAATCCCCTGTCTTTCAAGCAGCCCTAACAATAAACCAAGCATTGGTGTTCCATTAACTGCAACCAACGCTTTGGGCTTGTCATTTGTATATGGTCTTAGTCGTGTTCCAAGACCAGCTGCAAAAATCATTGCTTTCATAACTTTCCGATTAGCACTTATTCCTTAATTTCTTGTACAATATGATGCAGTGTAATTTTCACATTATACTTTTCTTTCAGATGTTTTGCCATCATTTCTGCGCAATATACTGATCTGTGCTGGCCACCTGTACATCCAAAACCAACCAAAAGATTGGAAAAATCTCTTAAAATATATTTTTCGACGGATTGATCTACAATTGCATATGCATTGTTTAAAAACTTAAAAACAGCATCTTCTTTTTGCAAAAACTCAATTACTTCAGAATCCCGACCTGTTTTATCTTTATATTCTTCAAACCTACCTGGATTTGGCAATGCTCTGCAATCAAAAAGAAAACCCCCTCCATTTCCGGAATCATCAACAGGCAATTCTTTTTTGTAACTAAAGCTACTGACATAGACATTTAACCGATTGGGTTTGTGTTTTTTTGGTGCATACTTTTTCAGTTCCTTTGATTCTACAATCTGTGTTAAAACATTTTCCAATGCAGGTAACTTTACCGGTAATGGAACATTCTCTAATATCCATTTAATATTATCTATAACAAAAGGAATACTTGATAAGAAGTGTTCTTTTCTTTCGTAAAAACCTCTAAAGCCATATGCTCCCATTGCCTGCAGCATTCGTATCAATACATAACCATAGTAATGCTCAAAAAACTTCTCCTCAGAGAGAGGCATTAACTTATTTGCTGCAGAAATATAGTGTTTTACCAGTTTCTGTCTAGTTGTTTCAGGTATAGCGGCCTTTGCCTGGTACAAAAGAGAAGCAACATCGTAATGCAAAGCACCTCTTCGTCCACCTTGGTAATCTATGAAATAAGGCTCTCCATCCATCAACATAATATTCCTTGTCTGAAAATCACGATACAGAAAATAATTGCAATCTGCGGCAAGCAGAAAATCAATAAATGTATGATAATCTTTCTCTAAATCGTGCTCATAAAAATGAATTTTTGCCAGTTTCAGAAAATAATATTTGAAGTAATTCAAATCCCAAAGCATGCTCTGTCTGTCAAAAGCAGCCCTTGGATAACCATAAGAATAATCAATATCATTGGCACCCAAAATCTGGAACTTTGGTAATTCCTCCAATACTTTACTATAAATATCTTCGAGCTCAGAAGGGAATTCATTGGTTTTTCTCACCTTGGAGAGGTAACTAAAAAGCGTTGTATTTCCTAAATCCTGAAGAAGATAAATTGTATTGTCTTTACCTGTTGCATATATTTCAGGTACCTTAAGTCCCTGCTTTATGAAATGCCGGGTAAAATATATAAACGATTCATTCTCCTTTTTATCAGCATTATACGCACCTATTGCCTTTTTGCCGGCTCCCGAAATCCTGTAATACTCTCTATATGAACCACTTGGAGGCAATTTAACAACTTCAGCTGCTTTTACTCCAGACCATGTTTCAAACAAAGAAATCAGTTGATCTTTCACTGTATTTTTCACGCACCTAGTTTTATACTAATTTACTAAAATACGTCAGCCACAGAGACTTTCAAATAAATGATTATTAACATTCAATAAGAACAAGGACTTAATTGCCTGAATTGTCAACAGTTAACATATTGATAGTTTTTTCCTTTAAGCCCTTCAACGCTATTTTTTATGGTATACCCAACCATCGGGATCTACAGATGCATTAAAATTATTCAAAGCCTTATTTGCTTCAGCCATACTTGAATATGATCCGGTTGTTATGGCATGATATTTACCAATTTTTCCAAAAATATGAGCATCAAATCCCTGAGATTTTATTTTCTGAACATAATCATCAGCCATACCTTTCTGAGCAAAACATCCTACAACAACAAAATAATTACCCTTTTCCGGGGCAGGTGAAATTACGTTCTTTTCGGGTTTTGTTTCTTCAGCCTGTTCGGAAACAGTTTCAGGTTCTTCTATTGCTGGCTCAGCAGCTAATTCCTCTGTCCCTATATTGTTTTCAGGTTCATCTACCTTTGCTTTGGTTTCTGAGGCAGTATCATTATTTTCCTCTTCTATTGAATCTACTGGAGCAACAGCATCCTGCGTTGGCGATACTTCCGCATCCTGTGTTACGGCTTCGATTTCTTCTGAAATTTCAGCAATAGCATATTCTTCAACGGGAGACATGCCAATCAAACCCATTACCATAGAAAGATTTAGTACCACAAAAACAGCCAGCCCGACTACCGGGATTCCTATACCCAGAAGCAACCAAAGCCATAACATTGATTTCTTCTTTTGTTCTGGTTTATCCGTATTTTCTTTATTGGTAGCACCTGTTTTTTTCTTCTCTCTTAGTTCCTTCTTTTTTTGTTCCTTTTCTTTTTTCAGTTGCGTTTTTTTCTTCCGCGCTTCTTCTTTTTTGGCCTCTTTCTCCTCTTTTTCTTTTTTCTTTTTCGCATCCTGCGCTTTTTTCGCCTCGATCTTTTTTTGATCTTCCAGTTCCTTATCTTGCTTATTCTTAGTTTCAGCCTTAACCTCTTTTTTATCTTTTCCCTCGGCCTTCTTTTCAAGTTTATTATTTTCCTGTTTCTTTTGGGCCTTTTCTATTGGTTTTTCTTCATTCTCAGTTTTTGAAGCAACGACTGTTTCTTTTACTTCATTTTTATCGCTTGACTTCTCCTTATTTTCTGAAGAAACAGAACCATCAACCGACTTTTCAGGCTTGATTTTTTCCTTTGGTTTTTCAGGTTCTTTTTTATCGTTCTTTTCTGGTTGATTTTGCTTTCCCGTTTCAACCTTTTCATCTACTTTAGGCTTTTTCTCTTCTGCTTTTATCTCATCCTTTTTATCGTTCTGTTTTTCCTTTGAAGCCTTAGTATCCTTTGGTTTCCCATCCTGTTTCTTCTCTTTTAACGGCTCGTCTGTTTCTTTACTACTCTCCTGTTTTACAGCTGATTCAGTCTGAGGTGGAACCGGTGGTGCACTTTTGTTATCTTTTTTCTGAATGTTTTCACCCTTTGGTTTAGCATCAGTGCCTTGATCAACAGTTTTCTTTTCTGTTTTTTTATCTCCCTTTGTCTTCTTTTCTTCCGGTTTTGATGCTTCTTTTTCTACTGACTTACTTTTCTCTGCTTTATCTTTATACTGATCAAACTGAATTTTACCTTTATCATCTGTATAAAAAACTCCAACATTTTCAATTATATATGGCTTTTCAGCTGAAAGTCTTTCACTAATTTTTTGTATAAATGCGGCCAAATTTCCTTCTGCTTCATCCTTGCTTATACCTTCACTTTTCACAAGATAATTTACAATCAAACCATCATTAAACTTTAGCAATTCATTAAAGATTATAGATCGTTGTTCTCCCTGCTTAACGATAAAAGCTCCAAAATCAGGAAGGATTATTCTGCTTTCAGTTTCCAAAAGGGTGATAAGATGTTGATTATTCATAGCCAATATTTTAGGTATATTCTCCTTTAAAGCAAAGGTATGAAATATTGGCTTATAATGAAATAGCTAATCAAAAAGGAATAAAATACTTAATAGTCT
>PKSZ01000194.1 GCA_002869425.1 Marinilabiliales bacterium | reverse complement strand
ATATAGACAAAGCAATCAGTCCCTGCATATATTTGCTTTCCGTTAACCAATATCTTTCTGCCTGCCCCTTATAATATTCAAATGCTTCGTTTAACTTCCGGGGTAAAGGAATATCTGTAAAAAAGCTCCGGGCATACAAATAATGAATTTGAGTGTATGAAATATGCTTTTTCTCCAGATCTGCCTTTTTTACATATTTTCTTAGTTTATTGTAATCCTCAATAATTCTGCTATCCAAATACGACACAGCTTTTTCAATCATCAAACGAACTTTAGGGTCTGTTTTCACATTCGTCACATTCAGTCTATCCAAATGTCCCATACCACAAACTATATGCTGTGTGATATATCTACTTTCTTCCATACCATCGAACCAGGGCCAACCACCATTGGAAACCTGTCCGTCTACCAGCTTTTTCATTGCTTTATTAAGCTCTGAAGACATTTTATTCAAATCAAACAACAAAGCAATTCTGCGTTTTCTTTCCGATTCATCCTGTGAATTAAGTACCCAGGGAGTTTCTTCCAATAACAATGCTTTTAATTCCTTATTCTTATCCAAATTTGAAAGTAAAGCTTTTGAATCCGGATTGTTTCGCCATTGATCAAAGACTGCCTTTATTTTAGGTGATGAATTTGCAATATGACTGGCCAGGCTATTTGCATAAAAGCGACTAAAAGTTTGCTCGTAGCATTCGTATGGATATTCCATCAGGTATGGCAAAGCCTGTACAGCATACCAGGCAGGATTTGAAGTCATCTCCAGTGTGAGATTTTGATGACGCAAAGTAGAGGAGCTTGCTGACTGTAGTAATTTGGTAAATGAAAATGATTTGGTTTGCTTGCCCTTGATTGGTAAAGGCATACTTTCTGTAACCAGCATCCGGTTGGTAAGAACAGGTAAAACTTTCTTCTCTCCATCACTATGTTTACCTGCTTTAGCAATCACCTTGTATCCAATAGCTCCGGTACCTTCAGGGATCTCGATAGCAAAATCAACCAATATATTTTGTCCTGATTTCACTTTGAACTGAGAAAGTGGTTTACCCTTCACTATATCCAATTTTTCTTCTGTAAGTGCATTAAAAAATTCTATAGACACTTCTCCATCTAAGTTATTATCAGACACATTGCTTATTTTTACTGGAAAAACCATTTTATCATTTTCCCTGAAAAATCTCGGAGGATTTGGCATAACCATTAAATCTTTCTGTGTAATAAGTTCATTGCTTGTATACCCAATCTTTAGATCTTTTGTATGTGCTAAGCCCAACATTTTCCATTTTGTAAGAGATTCCGGTATTGTAAATGAAATTGTAACCACTCCATCGTCATCGGTTTTCAGCTGTGGATAGAAAAAAGCTGTTTCATTGAAATTGGTACGCACCTGTACTTCACCTGACGGACTCGTATTCCCTACCTCATCAATTCTTTCAGCTTCTGCCCTACCATCTCCATCAGATTTATCAGCACTAACTGCTACTGTATTTGTTGATTCTGCATCTTTAAAATCACCCTCCATCAAAGCTTCCTCCTCAACCTCTTCCATTGGTACTCCTGGATCATCAGCCGAAGGAGGAGCAGCAGCTTCAGTTGACATTACACCAGAATAAAAGCGAGCCTTGCTACGATTACCTTCCCGATAATAATAATTTCCATAATATGAAAACCAAAACCAATTCAATTTATCATAGTATTCCGATGGCATTGGAACATATTCCCTGAAATCCTTTTGCAAAATTGTTGCGTTTCCCGTTTTGAAAGTATAAGACTGCCAGGATTTACTTGCATAATAGTTCTTATACAAGCTTAAATACCAGTAGTTTGGCTTAAAATAATCCAGGGGGGCATCATATAAAGTTGCCATCATTTCCGCAGCCAGCTTTTCTCCATTTTTGGATTTAATCCTCAGTTTCCATTCTTCTTTTTGTCCCGGATACAATTTATCCCTGAAAGTTTCAAACTCTATATCCAACTGCTTGTTTGTATATGGAACATAAATAATATCACTGTAAAAATATTCCCTGTTATTGTTGACCATAGTGAAATAAACAGCAAAGTTCCCTCTGTAATCTTCTTTAACAGGAATTACAATTTTCCGCTGCTCATCCTGCAATACAAATTGTTCACTATAAACAATTTCCCCCTGACTTTCAATTTCATACAAAAAGCTGGCATTTTCCAATGCCGATCCCACTATAAAACAAACAGAATCGCCGGGTTCTGCACTCTGTTTACTTTTAACGAATATTGTTTCAATCCTTGCCGGCATATTTTTTTCATCTGGATTGATAATTGTGAAAATTCTTTCTCTTTTCACCTCATTACCAAAAATATCCCTGCTTTTCAACACTATTTTATATCTGGCGGGTTCAAGTTTTGATAATTCAGGAATTGATATCTTCTTATCCTTTTGGGTTTTATACGTACCTGCTAGGACCTTATCTATTTCCTGCAAATTTCTCACATCGTTTTCATTATCATATACATTTCCAGGAAAGAGTTTCTTCCATTCACCCGGAGTATACAATCTTACATCGGGATTTGAAAGCTTCCTGTTCCGAAGTACACTTTCCGGCTCTTTTAATTTAATAACTTCCCAATTTACATCTGCAGAAATAAACTCACCATTAAGATTATAACTTGAAAGCGTATACTCCTGCTTATCATGAATATTTATGTATGAAGGTGTATTGATTGACAAATCCAGTCCAACGTAACCCACTTCGAAATAACCGGAAGTAGATCTTGTTTCTCCGTTTAGATCTGTAATATCAGCATAAATTGTATATGTAAACGATAATTCAGGACTCTTTTCATAAGATTTATCTGGTTTTGCTACAAAAGAAAGTGAGAACTTACCTGTGTCATCTGTTTTTGTTTCCCCATGCTGAATTTCTGTACTTGAATAACTAAAATAATAAGGTCGCCACCAACCTCTCCAGTTTGCCTCTCTTACAATTCGATATGAGACCCTGGCATCGGTAATATTTGATCCTGCATAGGCAACTGCTTTTCCTTTTACTTCTACAGTATCATTCAACCTGTAATTTCCATCAAAGGGAAGCATTTCAACTTCAAATGCAGGACGTTTATACTCCTCTACACTTATGTAATGATTGGAATTCTCATCAGAAATTCTGTATCGCCCGGTTACCATTCCCTGAGGAATCTGAAACGATCCACTTACAGTTCCATATTCATTGCTAGTCAATTCCAGATCTGAAACTTTCTGTGCATTATGATCATAAAAAGTGATGGTGGCTTTGTGATTCTGCAGAATTTCACTATTCTCACCATCTGTTTCTAAAATGATCCCTTTAAAATAGACTGTCTGACCGGGTCGGTAAATGGCACGATCTGTAAAAAAATACGAACGAACATATGTTGTCTTCTTTGTTTTTCGATTATAGCTATAAATTGCAGTGCCTGTATTTAGATAATCCTCGCCTTTGGCCAATTCCAGTGTATAGCTTCTGGATTTAAGTTCTTCACTATATGGAATATTGGCAAAGCCCTTTTCATTACTTATTACCTTAGGGCCTTTGTATTGCTTATACTCCCTAGTATCGTAGTCATATTTTTGATAATATGTCTGTATGGTTACATCCTTTTCTGGTTTACCATTTTTTCTATTCAATACATAAATATCAAAATTACCATTATCCATACCTCTTTGCAGATAGCTTAAGTTTGTTATAGTAACAAGCTTATAAGCGACAATATTCTCTTTATACGAAAAGTCCAGATTATTAGAGATCACAAAAATATATTCACCCAATTCCTGAGGTTTTACAAGATACTCTGTTATATGATTATTATAGTCTGGCTCACCCGGCAAAATAATTGTGTCGGTGTACTTCAGCTCTGCATTTTTGGCAAGTTTATCGTAAAACTCATATCCATAGTACTTTTTCTTTAGCTCGTTGTAATCGGTACGATTAATTCTTGCAAGCTTGAAATAAATTGTATTTAAATTCTGATAATTTATCTGAATTGGAAACCTTTCATTATTTGGGATATATTCTTCACACGCAGAAGACAACTCAACGCTTTCCAGTTCATTTAAAAGACTCTTGCATTTCTGAGTGCCAGAAGTTTTAGGATATTGGGCAATTGCTTGTTTGCAAATATCTACGGCAGTCTTATTATAGTCTTTATAACTATAACTAGTTGAATCTGAAGGATTGTATTTGGCAGATTGTTTCTTATAGTATCCAGCCAATTCATAATCAATCTCTGTTTTGAACGGAATATCTGCATATTTTTTTTGCATCGAAAGAAGAGCATCCAGATACAATTTATCCTTCTCAGGTACTACGCTTACATTATTCAGAAACTTATATCTGGCCAGATCTACATCGATCAAGGCTTCCTGGTTTTTTTCTGTTAACCTGAATGCAATAAGTTCTTTAACTATCCTGATGGCATGATATTGCAGAGATAAAGAATCCGAAGAATTGATTTTTTGTTCAACAAAAACTTCGGCAGGTAAAAAATATTTTGTATTGTCAAGCTCAAACTTTTCCTGTGGTCTCGTTAGTGCAATTTCGCTGGAGTAGAAAAAATCAAGTGCCCTATGCGCAATAAAATCGTACATAGTTGGCCTCAGGCTGGGTGGTAAATTTCCTTTATCTATAATTTCAGAAAATTGATTCAAAGGAATTTTTTTCAATTCATCAGCATTTTCCAATGCATTCAAATTGTATTTTATAACCCTGTCTGCCAATTGATCCAGCGACCAGGTTGTATAGTCATCATTATCAAAGCCAGTGGTTACTGAACGATTATAAAATTTCCATCGATTGTTCCTGTAATACATCCAATACATGTCTGCCAAAATGGAATGAAGTATATTTTTAACTGGAAAAACTGCAGTTTTTAATTCATCTT
>PKSZ01000412.1 GCA_002869425.1 Marinilabiliales bacterium | reverse complement strand
TTACGGATGAAGAGGTGGAGATGGTTGTGGTTGGATATCCAAGGAAATTAGACAATACAGCTTCAGAGGCATTGATATATGTGAATCCATTTGTAAAAAAACTTAAAAAGGAATTTCCTCAGATGGGTATTGAGCTGATTGATGAAAGATTTACATCAAAAATGGCTTTCCAGTCTATGATACAGGGGGGGGTAAAAAAAGAAAAACGAAAGGATAAAGGTTTGATTGATAAGGTGAGTGCTACAATAATTTTGCAGTCATACTTAGAATCACAATCTGGTTTTAATAATAATTTTTAATATGATTTATAAGATATATGCATATGGTACGCCAGTGCTCAGAAAGATAGCAGATGAGATCGATCAGGATGATCCGGAATTAAGCAGTATGATTGAAAATTTGTATGAAACAATGTACAAATCTGATGGAGTGGGGTTAGCTGCACCACAGGCTGGAATATCCAAAAGAATTTTTGTGATTGATGCAGAACCAATGGCCGAAGATGATAAAGAATTGCATGGATTCAAGAAGGTTTTTATCAATCCAGTTATTGAAGATGAAAGGGGAGAGGAATGGTTGTATAATGAAGGTTGTTTGAGTCTGCCTGGTATCCGAGAAGATGTGAAAAGAAAGGCAGAGATAACAATATCCTACTATGATGAAAATTTCAATTTCTTTGAGGAAAAGTATGATGGAATGAAGGCGAGGATCATTCAGCATGAATATGATCATCTGGAAGGTATTGTTTTTACAGATAGATTATCACCCTTGAGAAAAAGAATGCTTAAAAAACAATTATTGGCTATTTCAAAGGGGAAAGTTGATGTAAACTATAAAATGAAATTTCCTGGTAATTAGTCGATGAAGAATACAAGATTTATTACATTTATATCGTTAAAGAGGTGATCAAGAACTTAAAAAAATTTATATGAAATTAATAGCTTTTGTAATTATTGCCTTGTCAGTATTTATGTTTTCCTGTTCAGCGGATAAAAAAGCTGAATTGACTGAAAAAATTGATTTCTTCGAGACTCAGATAAAATCTGATACAAGTTTTGTTTTGGATATACATTTGGCAAAAGATGCGGTAAGTGCATATTTGGAATATGCTAAGTTGTATCCTGAAGATCAAAGGTCTGCAGATTGTTATTACAGGGCAGGTGAAATAGCAATGAATATGAACTGGGGAGCGAAAGCCATTGATTATTTCACGAAAGTTGAAAATAAATTTCCGGATTATGACAAATTACCATATTGCATTTTTATGAAAGCATTTGTGTATGAAACGCAGTTGGGAAATGTTGAAAAGGCAGAAGAGTATTATAACAAATATATTGAAGATTATCCTGATCATGAGTTTGTAAAAGATGCTAAGATTTCGGTTCAGAACCTTGGTATACCTTTGGAAGAACTTATTCGTCAGTTTGAAGAAAATCAAAACGACTCTTTGGTATCGGATACAGCCAGTTAAGGATAAGCTTCTTTATTGAAGTTTAGGAGTAAAATGGAGTTAACGGAGTATTTGCGCAAGATTCCTCTTGTGCGTATAGTGGTACCTTTTATCATAGGTATTATTTTGCAAGTTAGTTTCTCGCTGGTTACACCTTTCTTGCACGTATATTTACTGGTGTTGGTTGCTTTAATAATGCTGATTTTATTACTTGGTTTGTTATCAACCAGGTGGTTTAATGGTGTATTGATTTTTCTAATGTGTGTTATTGGAGGAATAGAAATAACATATCTGCAGTATGAAAAAGATGATAATTTGTACGAAGGTCATGCTTTTATTATTTCCGATATACTGGAAGAGGTTAGCCTAAAAGAAAAGACAGTAAAGGCAACGATAGAGATAAAAGCCGTAAAACAAAACGAGGAATGGACTGAGACTTCTGGTAAGGCCGTGGTGTATTTTGAAAGGGATTCTATGTCAGAAAACTTGATGCCTGGTGACAGAATTGCATTTGAACCTTCATTTAACCTGATTCAAAATGCAGGAAATCCTAATGAATTTGATTACAAAAAGTATATGGCTTTTCATATGATTTCTAAACAGGCATATATGAAATCTGATTCATGGACCAAAGTTGGAGTCAATGACGACTTATTGCTTAAAAGAATAAGCAGCAGGATTCGGTCTAATCTAATTCAAATTTATGAAAGCAGTGGGATTGAGGGAGATGAACTTGCCGTATTATGCGCTCTTACATTGGGATATAAGGATAAGCTTGAAGCTTCAGTGAAAAAATCATTTGCAGGAAGTGGTGCTACCCATATTTTAGCCGTTTCGGGTTTGCATGTGGGGGTAGTTTATCTCATTTTAAATGGTTTTTTATTTTTTTTGGATAAGAAAAAGATTTATCGTTTTGTTAAAGCATTGATAATTCTTTCTTCTATTTGGTTTTTTGCTTTAATAACAGGTTTATCACCTTCTGTAATGCGTGCCGCGACCATGTTCTCTTTTATTGTAGTTGGTCAAAATATAGGTAGAGAAACAAATATTTACAATACACTTTCAGCATCTGCATTGTTATTGTTAATTATTAATCCTTATTTGGTTAAGGAAGTTGGCTTTCAGTTGAGCTATCTGGCTGTAATCGGTATTGTTTATTTTCAACCCAAAATTTACAATTTATTCTTTATTCGAAACAAAATAATGGATAGGATTTGGGCTTTAGTAAGTGTTTCGATTGCTGCTCAGCTTGTTACTTTTCCGTTGGGATTATATTATTTTCACCAGTTTCCCAACTATTTTCTTCTTACCAATATTCTAGTAATACCATTTGCAAGTATATTGATATACGAAGCAATATTATTGTTTGTTTTTAGCTTTAGTACCGGACTTTCCTTACTTATAGGTAAGGTTCTGAAATTTACAGTATGGATGTTGAATCAAAGTGTGAAAATGATTGACGGCTTGCCATATTCAACCATAAGTGATGTTACGATTTCAGGAACACAATTAATGCTCATCTATCTTTTGATAATTGCGTTAGCTATATTCTTCATATATAAGAGGGGGCTTGCTCTAATGATTTCCATATGCTTTTTTTGCGCTATTTTTGGATTGAGTCTGGCACGAAACTATTATCAGTTACATCAAAATATGGTTATTGTATACAATATCAGAGGTGTTTCAGCTATAAATTTTATTGATGGCAGGGATAATATTTTATTTGCCGGAGTGGATAAAGAAGAAATAGACAACTTGCATTATCATGTGAAAAATAACTGGATTAAGATGGGCGTTGAAAATGAGAAAATTATTCCTTTAAGCAAACTTAGTTCACAATACTATTTCAGTAATTTTATGACTCTCGATAATCAGAATATATTTTACAAACACAATATTATCAATTTCAAAGGGGAAACATTTTTTGTTGTAAGAAATTTGAAAGATTTACCATCTATGGAAAAGGAAATATTAAGCGTAGATTATGTAATACTAGCTGAAAATCCCGGTGTGAAGATTGAAGAGCTATTAAAGCGGGTAACATGCAACATGATAATTATTGATTCTTCAAACAATCGTTGGAAAAAGGATAGATGGATTACGGAATGTTCAAACCTATCTGTAGACTGTTTTCCCATTGAGGATAACGGAGCTTTTGTTTTAAAGTTTTAATCCGGCGGATCAACTTCTATTTGCAGTAGTTTTGTATCTTTAATATCTTGGAAGATCATAATAAGCATCAATGTTAAGATTCGTATTTGCCATTCTTTATATTGTTTTTTCATTTCATGTTTATTCCCAGAAGGAAATGGATATAGGCAAGAAAAATTCCTCCTTACTTGATGAAGCAATCAGTATTATGTTTACTGAAAAGGATAAAGCCTTAGAGAAGTGTAATTTATACATTGATTCAGAATCGAACCAGGATAGTATTGCACATGCAAACAATATAATAGGAAATATACATTTTTATTATGATGAGTATGATTTAGCAATGAAGCATTACCTGGAAAGTCTACAGGCATATGAAAAATCAGGTAATAAAAAAGGTATGGCAAATGTGTATAACCATATCGGAAATGTAAAATCTGTTCAGGCATTGTTTGAAGATGCAATTCGATATTATAGACAAAATCAGGTAATTTGCTTTGAATTTGAAGATTCAGCTGGTTTATCTGGTGTTTATAATAATATTGGAGCTATTATGCAGGAAAAAGAAGATTACGATTCAGCATTATATTATTATAAACTTTCGGGACAATACGATTTAAACCAAAGTATATTTCTTTTAGGCTTAAGAAGTGCAAACATTGGAGATTGCTATTTATCTACGGGTGATTTCATACAAGCTTTGAAATATCATCTGAAAAGTATAGAGTATAAAAAGCAAATTAATGATATGGGGGGAATTGCACAGAGCTATCTTAGTATGTCGCAGATTTATAAGAAAATGGATAGCCTGGAAGTTTGTAGAAACTATTTACTTGAAGCATTGGATATTTCACGTAAAAATAATGCCAGAACCCAGGAAAGTAAAGCACTGGAATATTTGCATGAACTATTCTACTCTCTTAAAGATTATCAAAAGGCTTACACAACATGTTTGGAATATTTGGTAGTAAGAGATAGCATTATGTCTCCTAAAAAAGCCGATAGAATTAAAACAATAGAGAGTGATTATTATGTAGAGAAGGAAAAAGAGATTGCTGATCTTGAAAGATCAAAACAAGAAGTCTTGTATATTTTTATACTATCCATTTCAGTTGCTGTTTTGCTGATATTAATTTTGCTGTTTTATCTTCAACGTGCTAAATCTAAAAGGGTTAAGATGCAAAAGGAAAAGCTTGAGCTTGAAAGTATACACTTAGAGAATCAATTGGAAATAAAAAACAGGGAGTTGGCAATAAATGTAATGTATATGATCAAAAAAAATGAGTTGGTCGCTG
>PKSZ01000076.1 GCA_002869425.1 Marinilabiliales bacterium | reverse complement strand
ATGCGACAGCAGATTTACAGTCTGCCCCAGTTGGCCACTTTGGTATCCCCACAGTTTCAAAAAAAAAGAGCCGATGGAGGGATTCGAACCCCCGACCTGCTGATTACAAATCAGCTGCTCTGACCAACTGAGCTACATCGGCAATCTTAACAATACTTTTAAAGAACGATATTTCTTCTCAAAAAGAGTGCGCAAATGTATATAATATTTTATTCATATACCAAAAAAACAATACTTTTTTTCTTTTTTTTTTGTGATTAAATTAAATGATTGGATTCTACCATAAAACCAGATGAATCTATATCTTTAATATACATCATAATTTACAATAACAAAAGCCCCTCTCGGGGCTTTGTTTCAATAAAATGTTTCTTATTGTCCTCTCTGTTTTTCTTTGAATCTCTTCAACTGTCTTCTTAAAGCCTCAACAGCAGTATCCGTTGCCGCTTCAAATGTCTTTGATTGTTTTTTGGCAAAAATTTCTGAACTTCCTGGAATCTCAATTTTAATTTCCGCGATTTTGTTTTCCATATTCTGATCTTTTTCCAATCGCAGATAAATTTCAGCACCAATAATATCATCATGTACTCTGGCAAGCTTGCTCACTTTACCCTCTATGAACTCCTCTAACTTTTTGTCTGCATCAAAATGCACTGAATTAATTTTTAAATACATAATTATTCCTCCCTGAATTTATGCTCGAGGATGAGCTTGTTTATATATAGATCGTAATTTCTCAAATGAATTATGTGTGTAGATCTGCGTTGCGGAAAGGTTTGCATGTCCCAACAACTCTTTTATAGCATTCAAATCTGCACCATTATTTAACATATGGGTAGCAAAAGTATGCCTGAGCACATGTGGGCTTTTCTTCTCTAATGTTGAAACGGATGACAACCACCGCCTTACAACTCTGTATACAAGTTCAGGATATAACTTTTTACCTTTACTTGTTAAAAACATAAATTCTCCGGAGCCAAAATGCTTATTCCGCTCTTTAATATACAGATCAAAGGTTAAAATCATTTTCTTATTTAATGGAATGATTCGCTCCTTGTTTCTTTTTCCCAATACCTTTATTGTTGAATTGGCCTTATTGTAGTCAAGATACTTCAAGTGGATAAGTTCGGCTCTTCTTAAACCAGCAGAATAAAGCAATTCAATAATTGTCTTATCCCTTACAGCTTCGTATCCAGATCCAAAATCAACATTATCCAGTAAATTAATCATACTGGCCTCATCCAAAAAAGAAGGTAGTTTCTTCCTGAATTTGGGTCCGCTAATTTTATCCATTGGATTTTGTTGCACCAACCCTTGTCGTAAGAGATACTTATAATAGGTGCGGAGACTTGTTAATTTTCGATTTGTAGACTTTGATGAGATGCCTGATTCTGAGAGTTCAATTATCCAATTTCTGATTATCCTGTGATCCACCTTCCCTGGAGTGAATTCTGACATAAACTCCAAACAATAAGACACAAACTGAGTGAGATCTGTTTCATACGAACGCAAAGTATGAACAGAATATCGTTTCTCAGTTCTTAAATATGTAAGAAAAGTCCCCAGCGGCATACAAGAACTATTAGGTAATAAATATACGAAAAATCTGTGAAGATTGTTGCAAAATCTTCAAGAAATCAACCTACTGCTCTTGTTGCTGTAACATTTGTTTATAAATGGCGTGGAGTTTTTCTTCTCGCTTGATAACAGATGGCTTACTATAATGCTGTCTGTTTCTCAATTCTTTGATAACACCAGTTTTCTCAAACTTTCTCTTGAACTTTTTCAAAGCTCTGTCGATGTTTTCGCCTTCCTTAACAGGTACAATAATCATTTTCTTTCTATTTATAAAAATTGGGATGCAAAGATAAAGCCTCAATTCAATAAAATCAAATATTGATCTATATTTATTTTAACTTTCTTATAAAGAAAGATAAGGTTTTACCCGTTTGTAGTCTTTCTCTGGCATTAAATAATTGAATAGCAGATCGTCTACTTTTTTGAAATCACCCTTTTGTTTCCTGAAACTCACAATTCCGCGAGCTACTTTCCATTCGATATAAGGATGCCTGGCCAGAACCTGGACACTATCCGTATTTATGGAAATTTTAGTCAATCTATCCTGCTCAATATCAATATTTTTAATTAACAAATCAAGCACCTCCTGTTTCATATTATATATTTCAGAAAACTGATCATTACAGTAATATCCTCCCAACAAATCCCTATACTTTATCACCAAACCGGAATAATAATTCCCTATGCCTTGAATTTGTTTAAGATCTTCTGCGGATGCACTATTGATATCTATATGCAAATTTTCAATTATTGATTTATTCTCTTCATTTTTTTCAACAGAATCAATACGAATATAATTCTCCAGTTTCGCATAGAATTCAGAAGAAATTGCATACATTTTCGCCAAATCTTCCTTTTTGTCAAATCGTCCCCCTTTGGCTCTATAGTTTTTAATATTCTGAATCTGACTACGAGAGAAACCCAAATCTTCCAAGACAGAATCATTTGCTGTATTTGGGTTAAAAATAAAGAGCTTTTTATCCTCCTTCTGTTCGTGGTGCTTTTGATTAACCGCTGGTTTAAAATCCTCTGTTATAACAATATAATCCAACATTTCATTAAACTGTTTGTTACTTATGGAATAAATCTTTTTTAGATCAGCTTTACATTGAAAAGCACCAATACTGTTCCTATAATTCACAATATTTGCGGCCTGCTTTCCAGAGAAACCTGCATTGATCAATTCCTGATAAGTTGCCCTGTTCGGATCAAATGCAGAATACTTATTGCATTCCACAGCCTGGCTTGGTTGATTATTATGAACAAAATATGGATCTATTCTTTTCTCAAAATCCGAAAAATCAAACCTTCCTTCATCATTATAATTCTTTACATAATAATTGGCTGTAAAAATCATCAACAAAATAAAAGAAAGGACTAACACTCCATTTCGTTCTGCTTTGCTAAAGGTAAAACTACTCCTTAGCAGGAACTTAATTTTTCTCATAACATGTACTTATACTCCGTTGCCCAAAATTAATAAATCATACAATCTAATCAAAAAATCTTTGTGATGGTTTGAAAACCTTCGATTTGAGAATAGCCAAATATTTATATCTTTGAGATAAATAAAAGGATTTGTTATATGGAGCATTTTCTAGAACTGATACAACATGGAATCGAGTTATATAATGAATATGTAGGTGGCTATCTGGTATTAATACTATTGATTCCAACCGGTATTTATTTTACAATACGGTTTAAATTTCTTCAAATATCCAAAATTGGACATGCCATAAAGATTGTGGCTGGAAAATTCGACAAGAAAGAAGACAAAGGTGATGTTAATCATTTTAAAGCGCTTACAACGGCTCTTTCAGCAACAGTAGGAACAGGAAATATTGTTGGAGTATCTCTGGCTATATATTGGGGAGGCCCTGGAGCTATGTTCTGGATTTGGGTTACAGGATTTCTGGGCATGATGCTTAAAATGGTGGAATGTACACTTGCATTGAAATACAGGCAAGAAAATGAAGATGGTTCTGTTTCGGGAGGACCGATGTACTATATGGAAATAGGCTTAAAAAAGATAGTAGGGAATTTCGGAAAAATATTGGCTGTTATTTTTGCAGTCGCAGCAGTACTTTGCTCTTTTGGAACAGGAAATATGGCACAATCCAACAGTATTGCCAGTGCCATGACCGGCTATGATGTTCCNGTATGGCTAACAGGAATTATTACCACCCTATTGGTTTTATTGATTATTGTTGGCGGAATAAAAAGAATAGGTGAAGTAACCAGTAGGCTGGTGCCTATTATGGCTGTTTTATATTTTATAAGTGCAATTGTAATTATTTCTCTTTATATAGGGGATATTCCATCAGCATTTAACAAAATACTTGTTGGAGCTTTTACAGGAAAAGGAGCAGCAGGAGGTCTTGCAGGAAGTGCTTTCATGTTTTCCCTGATTTATGGCGTAAGAAGAGGTTTATTTTCGAATGAAGCAGGGCAGGGCTCTGCAGCTATAGCACATGCTGCTGCAAAAACGGATCATCCAATGAGAGAAGGCCTGGTTGCATCACTGGAACCCTTGATAGACACCATCATAATCTGTACACTTACTGCTATGGTTATTATTTTAACGGGAGTTTATGAACATAGGTCAGAAGATGTGAAAGGCGTTTTATTAACGGTAGAAGCTTTTGAAACAGGCTTAAATAAAATCCATTTGGGAATGTTTGCTCAGCACATTGTTTCCATTGGATTGTTGTTATTTGCATTCAGCACAATTATTAGCTGGTCGTATTATGGGTCAAGAGCCGTTCAATATCTTTTTGGATGGAAATCCATAAAACCTTATTACTATATTTATGGCCTATTTGTCTTCCTCGGTTGTGTTGGGGAACTTGATCTGGTTTGGGCATTTGTTGATATGGTTATTACATTTATGACAATCCCTAATTTAATTGCATTAATTCTGCTTTCGGGTGTTATGAAAAAAGAAATTGATAAGTATTTTGAATATATGAAATTGGAAAAATATGGTAAAAATTAAAACTATTGTTTTTATTATCATTTTTATTTTAACTTTTAGTATTTCAGGTATAGGCCAGTCACTTATACTAAAAAATGAAAAAGGCAAAACAATTAAACGATTGTACAGGGATGATTACGTTACAATTCAAATGATCAAGCAGGATCCTCTTGTTATAAAGACCAATCAAATTGATACTATTTTAGCATATGAAAGAAAAAACGAATTTGAAGGCTGTGCATGTATAAACAGAAAGGAAGAAAATTTCATATTGCATACTTTTCATGGTAAAATTGAAGATTTCAGGAATGATTCCTTACTCATGGTAGATATTAGCTACGATTCTGTGCAAATGAGCAACCTGAAATATTACTCAAAAGATTTTTATAAAATTAACTTCAAACCTACTGCGAAATATCCAGCTGTTTATCCGGAAAATATAAACTTAATGCATGTCGAACCGGGCTGGCGACAAGCGTTTTATAGCCTTGGTAGAATTATTGGAGGCGTTGCCCTGATTATGAGCCCATTTTCAGCATACAACAGAGCAGACCAATCGTTTAATATCGATAGATTTACTCCTCTTTTTGCAGTTGGAGCAGGCCTGACAATTGGATGCACAATTCAACTAAGCAGAATGAAAAATAAAGTTGGTTATTTCACTACTGATAAGAATTATGATGACAAATACGGAAAGTTTTATAAAAAAGTATCCATTGAATTTGATAAAACACCAGATTACTATTAACCACCTGTAGCTTCAAATCCAAACACACCCAATCCATTCAGAAAAACAAATGCAATTGCAACGGGGGCAATAAACCTCACAATGAATAAGATCACTCCAAAAAGTCTTGCTTTGATTGTACCTTCATTGGATATTTCAGCCAGCACTTCCTTTTTACCCATAAACCAACCCAAATAAATTACAATCAGCAATCCTCCAAGTGGAAGGAAGATATTTGAAGCTGTAAACTCAAATAAATCAAATAGATTCTTGCCAAATATCTTAAAGCTACTAAGCTCACCAAACGCCATTGTACAAAGCACTCCAAAAACAGTGATTGCAGATGCAGCTATCACAGTTGCAGGCACTCTTTTCATTTTTAGCTCTTCAACCATTGATGCCACAACGACTTCCAAAACGGAAATTGACGAAGTTAATGCTGCAATGGTAAGAAGTAAAAAGAATAAAATTGCAAATATGTAACCTCCCGGCATTGCCTGGAAAATATTTGGAAGCACTTTAAATACTAAACCCGGGCCTGCTTCGGGGCTCATTCCAAAATGATAAACTGCCGGAAAGATAGCTACGCCAGCCAAAACAGCAACTAAAGTATCTGCAAAAGACACCTGAACAGCCGTACTGGTTAAATTATTATCTTTTCCAATATAAGAGCCATAGGTAATCAGTACACCCATACCAATACTCAATGAGAAAAACGCCTGACCGAGTGCAGCCAATATAGCTTCAGCATTGATTTTTGAAAAATCCGGATAAAACAAGAACTTTAAACCATCCCATGAACTGCCAATTACTTTACCTGTCTCAGGATCGACATTTTCACCCAAAGACACAGAGCTTACGCACAACACTAAAATAATTACCAGAAGCATTGGCATTAGTATTTTTGTATATTTCTCTATCCCTTTTTGAACGCCGGCAAAAACAATAAATGCCGTTAATATCATAAAAATTAATTGCCATGATAAAGGCCCCCAGGTGCTTGTATAAAAACCATTGAACATTTCCGAAATTTCGCCACCTGATTTTCCATTAAACGCATCGGAAACAGACAAGTAAACATATTCCAAAGTCCAACCTGCAACGGTACTGTAAAAGGCCAAGATAAAAAATGCAGCAACTATTCCCATAATGCCAACCAACACGAATGGCTTTCCTCTTTTCAACTTCATAAAAGCACCAAAAGGATTTGCCTGAGCTCTTCTTCCGATAGTGAATTCGGATAGCATTACTGGAACTCCAATAACCACAATAAACAGAAGATAAAATAACAAAAATGCCCCTCCTCCATTATCTCCAGCAACGTATGGGAAACGCCAAATATTTCCAAGGCCAACTGCAGAACCTGCTGCAGCAGCAATAATACCAAACTTACTTGTAAAACCATCACGTCCGGAAGAACCAATACCAGCCATCTTTTTTATTTTTATATTAAAAAAAGCCCGGAAAAAACAATGAATTCCAGGCAAGTAATATTTTACTAATTACGATCCAGACAATTTAAATCATCAAAGGCAACTTTCAACCTTTCCATCATTTCATTCTCTCCCACTCTAAGCCATCTACGAGGATCGTAGTACTTTTTATTCGGTTTATCTTCTCCATCAGGATTTCCTATTTGCGCCTGTAAATAGCCCTCATTCTTAAGATAAAACTTTCTAACGCCATTCCAATACGCCCACTGCGTATCCGTATCTATATTCATTTTGATAACTCCATAAGAAATTGCTTCCCTAATTTCTTCTTTTGAAGAACCCGATCCACCATGAAATACAAAATCAACTGGTTTCTCAGCTGTATTATACTTATTTTGAATGAAATCCTGTGAATTTTTTAAAATTATAGGCGTCAGCTTTACATTACCTGGCTTATAAACACCATGAACATTACCAAAAGATGCTGCGATAGTAAACTTATCACTCACCTTACTTAATTCTTCGTATGCATATGCCACTTCTTCAGGTTGTGTATATAATTTTGAGCTGTCAATACCCGTATTATCTACGCCATCTTCTTCTCCTCCCGTTACGCCCAGTTCAATTTCCAAAGTCATACCAATTGAACTCATCCTTTCAAGATATGTTTTACAGGTTTCAATATTTTGCTCTATTGGCTCTTCTGATAAATCAAGCATATGAGAACTAAACAAAGGCTTACCAAATGCCTCATAAAACTCCTCTCCTGCTTCCAGTAAACCGTCTATCCAGGGCAATAGTTTTCTTGCGGCATGATCTGTATGCAAAATCACCGGTACGCCATATAACTCTGCCATATGATGAACGTGTTGCGCAGCTGAAATAGCACCAGCTATGGAAGCTTCCTGAGCATCATTACTTAAACCTTTACCTGCATAAAATTGAGCTCCACCATTGGAAAACTGCACGATTACCGGAGAATTCACTTCACGAGCTGCTTCAAGAACTGCATTCACAGAGTTGGTTCCTACAGCATTTACTGCAGGCAAAGCAAATTGATTCTTTTTAGCAATTTCAAATACTTTCTGAACATCATCACCGTGTAGAACACCGGGAGAAACATGACTTAACACTCTGGTAGACATAGCTATGTAGTTTAAATTAGTTTTCTAGACAAATATTAGGATAAAATTACAAATAATGTTTGAAATAGCGCAAATGGATAAGACAAATATCAGAATTTCGGACAAGGAACAATTACCCGCTTCTGTCTGCGCTTAATTTTCTGATCCTGGAAAAATTCGAATTGTATAGAAATTTCATGTGAACCTGCAGTAGAATTAACCAATCGACTTATCGTAAAATCATAACTATACGCAATACTCATATCAAAAAGACGATATCCGACCAATATCATTGCTGCATCGTTATTGGCATATCCTGGTTTGTATGCTTTTATTCCAGGAATTCCTCTATACCAAAAACCAAGAACCAGTGGTTTTTTCATCCAGTATGCCCCCATATCTAATTGATCGTATTTGCCCTGACATTTGTACAAGGCGGCTATTGTTATACTTTCTTCATCATATTTACCCAGTCTTCCATTAATTCCATACTTTGCTCCACCATAAACTTTACACGTGTACGGAATTCTGCTTTCTGAACCGGTTAACGACTCATTAGGTCTGGCAATATGATCGATTGTAAAACCACCCCAGTATTGATCTGAAAAAGCCAAAACTGATGCTGCAAAATCAATATATCCAACCTTATTATATTCCGGGAACACTTCCACACTGGTTGGTGCTGTTGCATCAATGCTCACCTGATCTCCAAAAGTCATCAAATGATACTTTATTGCACGTTGAGAATAATAAAACTGAATACCGGGGCGAACCTGCCATTTTCTATCAAGTTTAAAGTGATAT
>PKSZ01000427.1 GCA_002869425.1 Marinilabiliales bacterium | reverse complement strand
TTAAAACAGCCCTAATAATCTGAAATTCGCTGTAATTATCAAAACAAAGCTTTGCATTATAATATAGGTTTTGAAAAACAGTAAGTTCTTCAATTAGAAGGTCATCTTGCGAAACATGTCCAATCAGACCTTCAATTTTATCTTTTTCAGAATGTATATTGATGCCATTGATCAATACTTCACCTTCTGAAGGTGTATAAGTTCCATTAAGAACATTGAGCAACGTTGACTTTCCTGCACCGCTGGCTCCCATTATACCAATCAGTCTTCCCGATTCTTCAGAGAAGCTTAAATCGTGAAGACCAACTTTTCCACCTTTGAAACGATACTCAAGATTATTTACTTCAAAGACGATTTTCTCATTCAGGTTGTGAATATTGAAAGCACTAATAATATCGCTATAGTAAATGGTCTTAATTTTACTGTTCCTGATGGAAGAACCGGTAGATAGAACATATACCTTGTCTTGTTGTAATAATTGCCCATTGATATACAATTCCTGCTCACCCAGGTAACGCATCACATGCATGTTGGCTATCGAAAGACTAAAAACTCTTATTTGTCCTTCAAGAGCTTCGCTATAAATATGCTTTACTTTTGGATGGTAATAGTCTTTTTGATTGTTAACCAATAGAATTCTTGAAGAATTTGGAATTTCATCAAAACTATAAAGAACAAAAGCTTTGGTTCTTTTGTATTCATCTCTGGGGATAAAAAATGTATCGGAAACTGTTTCAACAAACTCGAATTCCTGATCTGTAATTTCTCCAAAATCAGATTTGATAAATTCAAGGAGTCGAATTAATACAATAATTTTTTGCTTTTGAGTAAGTTCTTCGTTTATGGCAGTACATATCTTAAGAACTTTAACAGAACTGAGTGAAATACTTTTCTTGAGTTTTCCTTTCTTGCTTTGTTTCTTCTGGTAGACTTGGTAATATTCGTCAAATACTTTCAGATAAACATTAACAAGTTCCTGATTGAGCTGTTGCTTTAAGAAAGACCCAACAACTTCTCGTCTCTCTGCCAATTTGCTTTCTGCCGGTGCAATAATGGCAAAAAGCTGCATCAGGGCTTTTAATATTCTTTCACTCATTCTCTAAGGGTCGTCTACTGATAATTAAGGAGCTATTGTTTAAATCCTATCAATAATATAGCAAAGCCAGATTCAAGATTTTTTGAATCCAGTTCTGCCTCAATAATACAATCTATTGTTGAGCTAAATTTTAAATCCCAGTAGGGTGTATTTTCGTAATCTTTGCTTGAAAAAAGTGTATTTCTTTCTTTGTCGTAAACTGTAAAAACAAGGTTGCCATCTGAAAGGCCACTGCAACCCACTAATCTGTATGTGCTTCCACCATAGAATGTAGCATGAAATTCTGCTACTTCATCACCATTCAAGAGGGCTCTGTACTGCTGTCCATCTGAAATATAAGGTGGTGCAAGATGTTGTGAACATACCTGAATTAAGGTGTCTGCCTGTGAATAACTGCTAGGTGATGCAAACAGGACAACCATTGTAACCAAAGAAAGTATTATTAGTTTTTTCATTGCAAGTCTTTTTTCAGTTATTCAATAATTTTATTTCTTATTGAATTAATCTTTTCACTAATCATTTTTATTTGATCATCAGTAAATGTAAGATTAGATTTACTATTTACGATTGTAAGCTTTTCTTCCGGGAATACTTCAGGTTCAATGTATGTGTAATCCGTATCAATACCATCGAAGATGTATGCCAGATCAATTAAGGCATCAATTAATTCAGAGTACTCTTCAGATTGGTTATAGTAAGGAGACATAATCTTGATCAGGTTGTCAAGTGGGTGTTTTTGTTCACCAATTCGGTTCATTATCTCCTGCCTTTTTTCAATCTGGCAGATTTGGGACATGATATGGAGACTTTCTACCCAGCCACCTGTAAGGATTAGTGCTGCAATGTCATCTCTTTTATTGTTTTCAAGATATGTGTCTGCTTTTCTGTATGCATGACTTATTATGAAAAGTAAAGAGTCTTTGTTTCCCATGTTTTTTTCAACTCGTTTAACTATAGACTCGTCAAAAGCACCTGATATATCAAGTTCCTGAGATAATACTTTAACTACAGAAAAATAGCTAATCGCATCAGGCGTTTGTTCATAAATATTCAGATATCCGAGATCTGCTCCGTAAACGCCAAGATTTAAACCTTTTTTGAAAGTGTTTGTGTAGTTATGCTTTCTGTCAATGGGATTCAAAAATTCTTTGTTGTAATCAATGCCTAGGTCTTTTACGAGAAAAGCGACTTCATATGGTGATGGTACACTGAAAAGCGTATTGTTGAATTTCACCAAAGTGGACGCGCTTGTATCAATCTCCACTTCTAGAGCTTCTTCTATTTCCTCGTCTGTTGGTTGAGCACTTTCTGTACATGCATTTAATGTAATAATTGCAAATGCCAGTGCTAGAAGAGATACTATGTTTTTTTTCAAAAAATCCCCTGATTTAGAAAACATAACCTATGTGCATTTTGTATTTAACTGCAAGAAAACAAAAAAATATGAAATCTCAAAGGTTTTCCTTAGCCTTCAGCTAATTATTTTTAGGCAGAATAACAATAATTTCAATTCATTTGTTTCCATCCTAATTTGGCCATGTTTCTCAGGATGATAATTATGCACAATATGGTGATTGACAGGAATATAATTCCGGTTTTGTATTCGCTGAAGATAATGTCGCCAATTCCAAACAGAGCGCAGATAACCATTAGGCTTCCGGCCAACCAGTTCATAAGTAAATACCCATAGCCTTTATCTCCTTTTACTTCGGGTAATTTGTCGGATATAATTTTCCAACCTCTTCCGCCTGGATGGACTTTTTTATAGAATGCTTCAAGTTTCTCTCTTTTTGTGGGGCGTGTAAGAAATGTAACTGCAAGCCACACAATGGAAGACCAGATTACAATGATTATCAGTATGGAACCAAAATCTTTGTTTGCATCCCAGCCTAAACCATATATTAAAACAGGGTAAACAAAGTATGGTGCAATCATAGCTGATATTTCAGACCATGCATTGATTCTCCACCAGAACCATCTAAGAATGAGAACTATGCCAATCCCACCACTGCAAGCCAATATGAATTTCCATGCATCACTGATTCTGTCTAGTTGGGAAGTTACAATTAGGCTGGCTATTAGTAAAATAAAGGTAGTTATTCTTGAAACCCTCACGTAATACTTTTCGGTTGCATTCTTCTTGATGAAAGGTTTGTATAAATCGTTTATGATGTATGATGTGCCCCAAACCGTTTGAGACGCAATGGTTGACATATACGCTGCGAAAAAAGCAGCAATGAGTAACCCCATGAGACCACTGGGCATTAAATCACGGATAACCATTACATAGGTTGCTCCCTTGTCTGCTTCTCCTGGGTACATTACCAATGCTGCAAGTGCTACGATAATCCAAGGCCAGGGACGTATGGCAAAATGTGCAATTTGAAACCAAAGTGTTGCCAATAAACTATGTTTTTCATTTTTTGCCGACATCATTCTTTGCGCAACATAACCACCGCCACCCGGTTCAGCACCTGGATACCAGCTCGCCCACCATTGTACACCAAGGTATGCAATTACTGCTGTAACGCTCATTTTCAATACTCCTCCAATGGTGTCGCTACTTGAATCACCAATAGCCGGAGTGTAGTTGAATACCCATTCGGGAAGTTTTTCTTTGAGGCCTGAAATACCTCCGATTTCAGCATTGTTAACTGCAAAAACAGCCAGAATAATGCAGCCTGTCATTGCCATTATAAATTGGAATGTATCCGTGAAAGATACGCCCCATAGTCCTGAAAGAGAGCTGTATATTCCTACAAATATCATTATACATCCTACCAACAAAAGGTGTGATGAAAATTCCAGTCCCAGGATGGAAATGCTTTCTAATCCAAAAAACTGAAAATTAGGGAACATAACACTTAGTATCTTTACCATTGCAAGGTTTACCCATCCTATGACAATAACATTCATGAATATTCCGATGTATATGGCTCTAAACCCCCTTAAGAAATTTGCAGGTTTTCCTGAATACCGTATAGAAACAAATTCGCAATCTGTAAGAATGCCTGCACGACGCCATAATCTGGCAAAAAAGAAAACAGTAAGCATTCCTCCAAAAAGCATATTCCACCAAAGCCAGTTTCCGGCAATGCCATTTTCCGATACGAGTTCGGTTACAGCCAGAGGAGTGTCTGCAGCAAAGGTTGTCGCAACCATACTTGTACCTGCAATGTACCAGGGTAAGTTTTGTCCTGTTAGGAAAAAATCGCTGGTGCTTTTGCTTGCCCTTTTTGATAGAAATAATCCTATGGTTATACTCACTACAAAATAGCTGAGTATTATAATCCAATCGACAGTGGCTAAATGCATAATTATTTATTTATAAGTTCAATAGCGTCTCTCATTCCAATTCGTTTATTACCACAGAATGCTGCAACCCAGCAATCTTTATATTTGGGTTGCTTTTTTAGCTGATTCCTGTATTCATAAGCTTTTTCGAGATTGGTGAATTTACCGGTTGTATATTTGTAATATCCTTCATGGTAATATTCGAAAAGTTTAAATCGTTTGTACTCTGCATCTGTTTTTTTTAGCTTGTTTTTTGAAATCATGATTTGAACCCTGAACCAGATTTCTTCATTGTTGCAAAGAAACTCTTCTGTGTCTGCTGGCTTAGATTTTAAGTCAAAGGACTCCACAAGTAAGTATTTTTTCCTGGCAGATTTGAGACCGCATACACTGAAATGCCACCATTCCGTGGCAATATCGTAAAATCCGGCCTTATTCATTATGTTTCGTAATAGCAGTCGGTTGTTGTATTGTTCTTGTGTTAAGGATCCATCTGCAAGATGTTTTTTCTCCAGTGCAGG
>PKSZ01000428.1 GCA_002869425.1 Marinilabiliales bacterium | reverse complement strand
GACATAATTGACTTTGATAACTATTGTCTGGTAAAGGATACTCTTTATCTTTCAAGCTATAACTATCGATATAGAGAACAAGTTGCAGAACTGGAAAAAATTGTTTTTCATACTATCCGAAGTGGAGATACGCTTTCTCACCTTGCCAGAAGATACGGCACTTCTGTATATACCATCTGTAGATTAAACGGTATCTCTAGAAATAAAATCTTACGCATTGGCAGACGATTGAGAGTTAGATAAAAGTTTTTTCTCCAACTCAAAATTAGTGGTATACGCCTATTGCTTTTTAACTGAATAATAAGCAATTTTGAATAATAAATTTAAGATTCCCCTTATTATGAAAAAGTATTTTATTTCCTGCCTTTTATTATTTATCATTTCTCATGCATCTTTCTCTCAAACAAGCTATTACGGATACGAGATAACAAATTTCGATACATTAAACTCAGACATTCCCAGCCTACCAGTTTATAATATCGTAAGTGATAACAACGGAACTGTCTGGATGAGCTACGACGGTGCAGGTGGATTAACAAAATTTGACGGAACAAACTGGACCAGTTATACATTGGCAGATGGCTTACCCAGTGAGAATATTTTTGATATGGATATTGACAATTCCGGAAATCTATGGATTGCTACTGATGCCGGTGTGGCCAAATACGATGGAAATGCATGGACAACATACACAAGCTCCACCGTTCCGGAAATATTAACAGACGTTTTTACAGAAGTTGAAGCCTATTATAACGGTAAAATCTGGTTTGGTAACTATCAGCAGGTATTGATGTTTGATGGAGTGTCAACATGGACATCTTTTACAGATGTTGGTCTGCCAACACCAGCTGTTAATGTTATGGAATCCAACGCTTACGGTACTGTATGGATTGCAAACGACATGGGAGTAGCCATGTATGATGGCACATGGACAGCTTTCGATACCTTGTCAGAACCAAATCTTGTGGATCAGATTTACAGCATGGCTGTTGATTATAACGAAAATTTATATGTGGGTTCTGCCAATCCTATGGAAGGAGGAGTCTCAATGTATGATATTGGAAACAATACATGGAATCTTACCTCTTACATAATGCAACCCGGTGATCTTTCAGAAATATATGGATTAGGAGCAGACAACATGGGACATCTGTGGATTGGAAGATATTACTGGGGCTTGTACAAATATGATGGTATGGATGTATATACTTTCACAACCTATGAAGGACTCATGAGCACTGCAATCAACAACCTGTATGTAGATAATAACAACATTGTCTGGTTGGCTACTGAGGCCGGTATATCAAAACTAGAGCCAGTACTGGATGCGTACTTATTCCAGGAACAATATGCTTCATGTGGACTCTGCGATGCAATAATCGGAATCAGTAGCAATGTTACCGGAGACTACTCCTATAACTGGTCAAACGGTTCTTCTACAGGAAGTGGACAATTTACTGAATTTACAACCATTTCTAATTTATGCACTGGTGATTATTTCGTAACGATAACAGACAACACTGGATCCTTAGACCCAATTGTTAGAAACATAAAGGTAAAAAACCAGCCTTCCTCTATTGAAGGGACTATTTATTCTGGAGGAAATCAAGCAATAGACCTGCAAGCTACGGTATGTTTATTTGATGCCCATCCAGGTGGAGTTGCTTACACTCTAGAACAAATAGCAAGTTACTATAATGGCAGTTATAACTTTTATGAATTACAGCAGGGAAACTATTATATCAAAGTGATTAAGGATTCTTTAGACTGGGCCTACCCTAACGATATGAGCACATACTATGGAGATACTTTCCAGCACAGCGCCGCTACAATGATTACCCTGGGATGTAACGAAAATCTCACAGGAATGGATATCAATATGCAAAGTATGATAAATGCCAGTACAGGAACAGGACTTATCTCAGGACAACTCAGGTTTATTCCTTACAACAAATCCACACAAGAAGCTGGTGACCCTGTTCCGGGTGCTGAAGTATACATTGAGCAAGAACCAAATGACGAACCATGCGGACATGGCGTTACAGATACAAATGGAAATTATTCGTTCAACAGCCTGGCTGATACTGCCTATACTCTATACATAGACATCCCCGGTGTAAATATGGTTTCAACCTATGAAAACATACAAATAGATGCAAACAATCAAAACCATACAGGTATGAACTTCTATGTTGATACATTATATGGTTATGGAATTTCAACAGACAGTACACTTAGTGTTTCTCCGATTAAACTAAACAATATGGAAGTTTCAGTATTTCCAAATCCTTATAGTGAAACTGTAAACATTCAATACAAGCTGGATGACAAACAAAGTGTGCAGATAGATTTACTGGATGCAAATGGCAGACAAATCGAGGTTTTAATAAAATCTGAGCAAGAACAAGGAGAATATAAACTTCAATATCAGGGAAATATCAACGGTTTATTTTTTATTAGAATGCAGGCGGGCAATACCGTTTACCTGAAAAAAGTAATTAAGCTTAATTATTAGCACTATGAATTATATTCTCATTGACGATCATACATGGAGAAACCCTCTTCCTCTTACCTATACACGTCCGGTATCTGAAATAAGAACAGGAATATTAACAATTAAAGAGAAGTGGGATCGATACCTGGATACTGATTGCAGCTATATTACAGAAGCCTATTTGGCAGAAAAATACACAATCAGGAAGGATCAAACAAACATATTAATCAATTCATCAATTCTTCCAAATAAAGAACTGGCAGAAGAAATCTCCAAGCTTGAGCTGGGAAAAGCATTGATCAGAAGTAACATTTTTATTGCCGTTCATCTTCGTGAAAATCAAATTACAGACAACAGTATTTTTAATCTGACTGAGTTCCAGGTTAAGAGTACAGATATTGATTTTAGAAAAATAGAATATAGCTGGGATATTTTTAAGTTAAACGGTGAAGAAATTACATCAGATTTTGCACTGCTTACAAACGGCAGAAAAAGTGCACCGTTACCAAAAAGCATTCAAACCATTAGTCCTGAAAATATCTTTTTTGAGGAAGGAGCCAAAGCAGCTTTTGCCTCCATCAATGCCAGTGCAGGCCCTGTTTACATAGGAAAAGAGGCTGAAATCATGGAAGGTTCGTTAATCAGAGGTCCTTTTGCTCTTTGCGAACACTCAGCAACCAAACTGGGTGCCAAGATCTACGGTCCTACTACCATTGGCCCACATTCAAAAGTTGGAGGTGAACTGAATAACTGTGTTATTTTTGGCTACTCCAATAAAGCTCACGATGGCTTTTTGGGCAACTCTGTTTTAGGAGAATGGTGCAATATTGGAGCTGACACAAACAATTCTAACCTAAAAAATAATTATGCAGAAGTTCGCCTTTGGAATTATAACAAAGAAGGATTTATCAAAACAGGTCTGCAATTCTGTGGTTTAATTATGGGTGATCATTCAAAATGTGGAATCAATACAATGTTCAATACAGGTACTGTAATTGGCGTAAATTCCAACATCTTTGGCTCTGGATTTCCCAGAAACTTCATTCCCTCATTCTCATGGGGTGGAGCACATGGCTTCTCTACATATGGAATTCAAAAAGCATTTGAAGTTGCTGCACTTGTTATGAGTAGAAGAAATAAGGTTCTAGACGAAAAAGAAAAAGCCATTCTTAATACAATATTTGAACTTTCCGCAAAATACAGGAAGTTCTAATTTGGCATAACTATTGCCATTTAACATATTCCAGAAAAAATAGTAAAAAGCCTGACAATTTGTCGGCATAAGATATTGTGCGATGGAAAATAACAGAGAAATGAAATTTGGAAATATAATCCTTTCTAATATAGTTGATGACAATTCAGAATTTATCCCGATTATAGCTGATGGGAACGAAAAAGAACTAGACGAAACAGTGATCCCGGAAGATCTACCGATCTTACCATTACGAAATACTGTATTGTTTCCTGGAGTTGTAATACCGATTACCGTAGGGCGTGATAAATCGTTAAGATTAATCAAAGACATATACAAAAGCAATAAAATAATTGGAACTGTTACGCAGAAAGAAATTGCAATTGAAGAACCAGAAGCCAAAGATTTGTACTCAACAGGAACACTGGCCCAGGTAATCAAGGTACTCGAAATGCCTGACAATACGACATCTATCATTATTCAGGGTAGAAAAAGATTCGATGTAATTGAATTTACACAAGAGAATCCATATTTCGTAGCCAAAGTAAAAGACAGACCGGACATAAAACCCGTTCTGGAAGATAAAGAATATGAAGCTATTGTTGGTTCACTAAAAGACCTTGCAACAAAAGTCATAAAGCTTTCCAGTCAAATACCACAGGAAGCCATTTTTGCATTGAAAAATATCAACAATACGAATTTCCTGGTAAACTTCATTTCATCCAATACTGAAATCTCATCAGAAGAAAAACAGGAATTACTTGAAATTGACGATACAAAGCAAAGAGCAATAAAACTTCTCGAATACTTGTCACGAGAGATTCAGATGCTCGAACTAAAAAAAGATATTCAGCATAAAGTAAAGTATGAACTGGAAAAGCAACAGCGTGAATTTCTTCTAAACCAACAAATGAAAACCATACAGGAAGAACTTGGTGGTAATCAACTGGATAAGGAAATAGAAGAGATGAAGAAAAAAGCTTCCAAAAAGAAGTGGAACAAAGAAGTAAAAGATACTTTTAACAAAGAAATTGAAAAACTTCAACGTCTCAATCCTGCTGCCGGAGAATATTCAGTACAACTGAACTATTTACATACAATTCTTGAGCTTCCATGGAATGAATATACAAAAGACAACTTTGATCTTGAAAATGCTGAAAAGGTACTAAATGAAGATCATTACGGACTCGAAAAGGTTAAGGAACGAATTCTTGAACATCTTGCTG